>CAMKTM010000081.1 GCA_946415695.1 uncultured Prevotellaceae bacterium
GTCGGATTCATAATCCGGAGGTCGTGGGATCGTGACCCACTCCCGCTACAAAAGAAGCCCCGAAAGTCAAAGCAAACTGACTTTCGGGGCTTTTCTTGTATGAACTGTTCCCCAGCATTCTGGGATAGTGGGGGCAGGGAGCAGGGGGCAAGGAGCAGGAGGCAGGGGGCAGGGAGCAAGGGCATGTTTATTGCTTGTACATGTAAAAGCAATTGCATGGTCATGTACTTGCAATTGCATGGTCACGACCATGCAACAAGCACACCATGCGAAGTCCGACAATGTAGCGTTAGGAAATACGACTTTCAACGAAGGTACTTCCGTTCGGCAAAACAACAAGAAAAACACATTTACATTTTGTGTTTCGCTCGCTAATTCGGTCTTTAACCCAAAAGGAAAATGAATTTTCTTTATCCTACTGGCATGTATGTCGCGATTTTTATGTAAATTTGCAGAAAGAATTGTTAAGCATGATGGACGAAACAAAACGCATTCTGCAGCTTCGCGAAGAACTGCACAGACATAATTTCCGCTATTACGTAGAGAATGCTCCGGTCATTTCCGACCAGGAGTTCGACTTCCTGATGCACGAACTGCAGGACTTGGAGGCGAAGCATCCCGAAATGTTCGACCCGAACAGCCCTACGCAAAGGGTGGGCAGCGACTTGGGCGGCGAATTCGAAACGGTGGTGCACGAGCGACCCATGCTCTCGCTCGGCAACACGTACAACCGCGAAGAGGTGGCCGACTTCTGGCAAAGGGTGAGCGAAGGGCTGAAGGGGGCGCCGTTCCAAATCTGCTGCGAACTGAAGTTCGACGGCCTCAGCATCAGCCTACATTACGAGGACGGAAGGCTGGTTCGCGCCGTGACGAGAGGCGACGGCGTGCAAGGCGACGACGTGACAGCCAACGTACGCACCATCCGGAGCATTCCCCTCATGCTGCCAGCCGAAGGCGACTGGCCCGGCAGGTTCGAAATTCGCGGCGAGGTGCTGATGCCCTGGAGTTCCTTCGACCGCCTCAATGCGGAACGCGAGCAAGCAGGAGAACCGCTCTTTGCGAACCCACGCAATGCGGCAAGCGGTACGCTCAAGAGCAAAAGCAGCAGCACGGTGGCAAGACGAGGACTGGACGCTTATCTCTATTATCTCCTTGGCGAAGGCATTCCGGGCGACGGACACTTCCAGAACCTCGAAGCTGCTGCCAGATGGGGCTTCCAGATAAGCAAGAACATGCGGCTTGTTGATTCGCTGGAAGGCGTGTACGAGTATATCGACTATTGGGATGAGCATCGGAAGGACCTGCCCGTCGCCACCGATGGCGTCGTGCTGAAGGTCAACTCCCTGGCTCAACAGAAGAGCCTCGGCATGACGGCAAAAAGCCCACGCTGGGCAATTGCCTACAAATTTCAGGCTGAACAGGCTGAAACAACGCTTCGGCAGGTCGTCTTTCAAGTGGGACGGACGGGAGCAGTGACGCCAGTTGCCAACATGGACCCTGTGCAGTTGGCAGGTACACAAGTACGACGTGCCACGCTCCACAATGCCGACGTCTTGGCCTCCCTCGACCTTCACATCGGCGACAGAGTGCTCGTGGAAAAAGGCGGCGAAATCATTCCGAAGATAGTAGGGAAAGCAGAAGGCAACAATTCAAAGTTCAAAGTTCAAAATTCAAAAATCGAGTTCGTAGAATGCTGCCCCGTATGTGGGTCGAAGCTCGTCAGATACGAAGGCGAGGCAGCACACTATTGTCCGAACGATACGGGCTGTCCGCCGCTCATCTTGGGCAGGATAGAGCACTTCATAAGCCGCAAGGCCATGAACATCAATTCGCTTGGCCCTGAAACGGTGGACGAATACTATCGCCAAGGGCTCATCCACGACGCAGCCGACCTATATGAGTTAGGAGAAAAACAGCCCCCCTCCGACTCCCCCAAAGGGGAGAGTAATAAAGCCTCCCTTTGGGGAGGTTTGGAAGGGGCCAAGATTCTTGCCGGCATCGAGCAGAGCAAGCAGGTTCCCTTCGAGCGCGTCCTCTTTGCCATTGGCATCCGCTTCGTAGGCGAGATTGCTGCAAAGACTTTGGCTCGCTATTACGGCAGCATGGACAAGGTGGCAGAAGCCTCGATGGAAAGCCTGATGCAAGTCAACGGCATCGGCGAAGTCATTGCCGGCAGCGTCGTTCAGTACTTCGCCAATCCTGCGAACCAAGCCTTCATAGAACGTCTGCGCGGATATGGCTTGCAGATGGAAATAGGCGAAGAGCAAAAGCAGGCACAGTCTGACAAGCTCGAGGGACAATCAGTCGTCATCAGCGGCGTCTTTCAGCATCACAGCCGCGACGAGTACAAGGCCCTCATCGAGCAGCACGGTGGCAAGAACGTCGGCAGCATCAGCAACAAGACAAGCTTCGTACTTGCCGGCGAGAACATGGGCCCCGCAAAACTCGAGAAAGCCCAAAAGCTCGGCATCCGCATCATGAGCGAAGACGAGTTCCTGGAGATAATTAAATAATGAGGTTAGGGGTTAGAGGTTAGAGGTTAGAGGATAGTTTTTAATGCTGGTTTCGGAGCCAAAGGTATTCTCTAACCTCTAACCACTAACCTCTAACCACTAATTTACTTCAGGAACCTTGTGTCCATAAACGTCTGGAAAGCCTCCCGATACAGGTCGCCGACAGGCAGGACTGTCTGGGCATCCATTAAGACACTGTTCTTGTTGACTTCCCGTATCTTGTTAAGGTTGACGATGTAGGAACGGTGGATGCGCATGAAGTACTTTGGCAGGTTCTCCACCATCTTTGCCATGGAAAGCAAAGTGATGATAGGCTTGGACTGCGTGTCCAGCCATACCTTCACGTATTCGCTCATCCCCTCAATGTATTTGATGTCGGGAACGTTCACCCTAATAATGCGCTGACCGGTCTTGAGGAAAAGAGATTCTCCCCATACTTCTTTCTCGAAGGCGAGAGGAATTGACGTTTCAATACGGCTGATTCCCATTCTGTCTTTCAGTCTGAGTGCCGCCCGCTGAAACTCCTGAAGGCCAAAGGGCTTGAGCAAGTAATCCACAGCATTGACGCGAAAGCCCTCGACCGCATACTCCGAATAAGCCGTGGTAAAGACCACAAGAGGCGGTGAGGCCAGCGACTTCACGAAGTCCATGCCATTGAGGTCAGGCATATTGATGTCGCAGAAGATGGCATCTACGTTTTCGTGCTCTAAGAACGTACGTGCCTCCAACGCACTGGAGCATTGTGCCGTAAGTTTTAAGAACGGCATCTTGCGAATGTAGCTTGCAAGCTGTTTGAGAGCCAATGGCTCATCATCAATAGCGAGACAACGAATCATGACAAAGGTATGTTAAGTTCAACGGAATATACATCCTGGGTGTTGCCAATGTTGAGCGAATAGTTGTGACCGTAAAGAAGAATCAGTCGCTTTCGGACATTGGTAAGCCCTACCCCACCCTTTTCTTCGTTCAACGTTTCCACTTTCGAATTGCGACACGTGAATAACAGCCTGCCTCGGTCTATTGCCGCTTTCACCTCAATGAATGACTCCTGCCGATAGCTGACGCCATGCTTGAAGGCGTTCTCGATGAACGTGATGAGTATCAATGGCGGTATTTTGTAATCCGGTGCCACTTGAGGCAAGTCAAGCGTAATCTTCACCTTCTCCGTATATCGCAGTTGCATCAGCGAGATGTAGTGACGGATGAAGTCGAGTTCCAGCGAGAGCGGCACATGCTGCTTGTTGCCATCATAGAGCACAAAGCGCATCATCTTCGACAGTTCCACAATTGTGTCCTTCGCCTTCTCGGGCTCTATGTCAACGAGAGCATGGATGTTGTTGAGCGTATTCATGAAGAAGTGCGGATTTATCTGGTAGCGAAGATACTCCAATTGCTGTTCCAGATTCTGCTTCTCAAGTTCTAACATACGCTTCTGGTCGTTGCGAGTCTTAAAGTAGTACTTGACGCCCAGATTGCCGCCAAGCATCAGGATGAGCACCACAATAGCCATGATGTCACGCTCGCCAACGAAGGGAGGCGGCATCAGATGTTCGCCATGAGGCGGCTTTGGTCTCTCACGACATTCTGCAGAAGGCTTTTCACCTACATGCTTCACAATGGGCGGACGGCTGTTGCACTGGTAAAGCGAGAATGCTGCAATGATAACGGCCAACATGCAACCATAAACCATTCGCTTGCGTCCATACAGCAGCAAAGGCGCTAAAAGGATGTTGTGGATAAGGAACAGCAACAGATAAACGGCAAACTTAGGCCATAAGACAAGAACCTTAGCCCACTCGAACGTAACATCTGGGTCGCTGATGGAGCGTAAGTAAAGGCTTAGCAGCGGAGCAGCAAGGAGCAAGCCCCACGCTACTAAGTAAGCGATGTTCTCTTGTCGTGACTGATGCTTCATCTCTTTCCTATTTAATGTATGTGCTACGAATTGTTATAACTTGACACTTTCTCTTGTTTCTCTCATCCCGCGGCTTGTTGTTTGCTTCTACATGTAAAAGCAATTGCTTGTACATGTAGAAGCAATTGCACGTACATGTACAAGCAAACAGCGTGCCGTGCCATGTCAAGCGATTTGGCGTTCTGTAATTGATCTCATCGAACTCTCTTTATAATTTAATAATGCGCAAGAAGAAGAATTATTGTGTCACCATCTGCCGCCAGGACCGCCGCCCATTCCGCCACTTGTGCCTGTATAGGAAGAGATGCTGACGACCGAACCGCCGCTAAGGGTTCCGCCTTCGATGCCGAGGCCTCCGAAGTACGTGGTGCCACCGCTGACGCTGACGCCCGACATGAGTGTGGGCTGCGAACTGGCAGAAACGACGAGGCCGCTCGCGCTGCCTGATGGCGTTTGGAAGGAGAAGGTGTTCGTGCCATCAATCAGCCCATACCAGGTATTAGCACTCTGCGAAGAAGCCGTGTAGCAGGATTGCGTGAGGCTGCTGCCGTTCTCCAGTCCGCCGACGGCTACAATGGTGCCGCTCGAAACATAAAGCTTGTAGCCTCCTTCTGTGTTTGCGTCAATGGCCACTTCTGGTGAGCCGGAGCAGATGGCATAGACTGTACCGCCTTTGATATAGCAGTTGCCATTGGCATCAATGCCGTCGTTGTTCTTTCCTTGGGCAAAAACGTAGCCGCCGCTGATGGTCATCGTGCTCTTCGAGTTGATGGCATCGTCGTAGGCATAGCTTGCCACTTCGCCGCCCGTGATGTTGAGTTCGCTTTTCGTCTCGACGCCTTCGCCGTTGGAGCCACTGGTACGTATCCATATCCTGCCACTGCTGATGGATGTGTTGCCGTCGGCCTTGATGCCTTTGGGCGATGCTGTGTCGTTGTTGCTTCTGTACTGGCCGCCTGTTGTGACCACATAGACGCTGCCTCCGTTGAAGTACGCTTCTGTGTCTATGTTGATGCCCTTGCCACCCGAACCTGTGCTCTTCAGCCATAGCTCGCCGCCATTCATGGTTAGCGAATAGTCGGCCTTAATGCCAGCGGCACCTTTGGCTTCGTTGTCATCCGTATCGTATGAGCCGTTGCCTGTCGTCAATACTGTTGTCCTTCCTCCATTGATGATGATGTCGCTCTCGCAGTTGATGCCCTTGGCAGCTTCTGCCGATACCTCGACGTTCAGTATGCCACCGTTGATGTAGATGCCGTCATTGGCTTTGATGCCGTGATTGGCGGTCGATTTCACATATATGTTATTGCCCGAGCGGAACACGATGTAGTCGGCAGAGTGGATGCCGTTGTTGGTGTTTCCTGTGACGCTGAGCGAACCGCTGCCGTTGAAGAATAGTTTGCCTTTGCAGTAAAGGGCGCCCTTTTGATTGCCGCCTGAGCCGTCAGCAAGCGTATTAGATGTTCCGTCAGCAAGGATAACGAATGCACGATTGCTGCTGAGCAGGTTCAGAGCCGCAGAGTCAGGATTGACGATGTTCGCGCCGTTGAGTCTTACGGCATATTTCTTATTGCCCAGAACGGTGAAAGAGCCGTTGGCTGTGGTGCCGCTCAGCACGTAGCAAACCATCTTGGTTTCTCCGTGATCGGCTTTTATGTGGCCGTCCTCAACAGTCACTTCCACGCCGTTCTCCGTCTTTGCTATGGGATTAGACAGGTCAATGGTTACTTCCGTCGTAAACTCATTGTTCTCCAGCATGTCCTCTTCGCTGCGGAAGTATTCTGTTGCTACGTCCGTAGGCTCCGGCGTTGTCTTGTCTATTGCCACATCGAAGGTTGCCAGCTCGCCTGTTGTGGCAGAGTTGCCGCCTTGCCCGCTGTCGATGCTTTCAAGCGCATCTTCCGACGAGCATCCCGTCGTTGCCGCTGCAAACATGGCAAACAATGTATATAACAATATCTTTCTCATGTTAGGAAGTGCTTTAACGATTTCTCTTATTGTGCGGTAAAGCTGGTGACGCTCGTCGTGCCTTTAGCCGAGCTGCCCAGATAGAGGCCGTGCCATGCGGTAGCGGCATCGGTGGGAGCCGTAGTGGAGTATTTCACGTTATAGCTGCCGCCCTTGGTCATTCCCTTTGCGGAGAAGAGGGCGAGGGAACTGCTGCATGAAGCCTCGAAGCTGTAGGTGACAAGGTTATTGCCAGAAGCGTCGGCAAGCGTGTAGTAGCGTCCTGTAGCGTAGCTGATGTTGGAGGTGCAGAAATAGTAACCTTGCTTGGCATTTGAGATGGTACTGCCAGAGCCCCCCATTCCTCCGCCTTGCGAACCGCCTGCGCTGATGCAGATGCCCGTTCCTGTTATCTGAATATAGGAGTTGTTGTCGCAGTCAAAGCCTTCCTCGGGGCTTCCTTTGGTCGTGTAGGAGAAGACGACTCCATCGCCGATGGTAACTGCTCCTGTGCGTCCGGCGTTACTGTCGATGGCATCATTGCCATAGCCGTAGCAAACGGTTACGCCACCATTGAAGTATATATTGCCACTACAGTTGATGCAGTCGTCGTAGCATTTGAGGTAGTGCTTGCCGCCGGCGATTGTGATGGAGGTCTTGGACTCCAAGCCTTCCGCGCCATTGGTGGAGGTATAGATTTCTGTTGTGCCGCCGTAGATATTGATGGCTCCCTGTACCTTTATTCCTTTAGCAGAACTGCCGCTACTCTCCTGACCAGGTCCTCCGCCCCAGCCTCCCCAGCCGCCGCTGCTGGAACTGCTGCCAAGCGAACTGCCTGTTGTGGTCACTTTCAGGGTTGGGCCGCTGCCGTCGCTCTTGCCCTGCGAATAGGTGCCGTCGCTCTTAATGCCCTTGCCGCCCGTGCCAGACATCGTAATGGTGATGATGCAATCGCTCAGGGCGATGCTCTGGTCGGCTTTGATGCCCTTGGCTGTGTAGGTGTCGTTGCTGCCAGTCTGGCCGTTGCTGCTATTGGTGATGGTCAGGGTTCCGCCATTTGTGATGACGTTGTCGGCAGAGACACCCCTGCCGGCTGTGCCCGTAACAGTTATGTCGAGGCTTCCTTCATTCAGGGTGAAGTCGTCGCACTTGATGCCGGAGCAGTAGGAGGCATCATTGTTGATGACCTGCATGGCGCCGCTGGGTTTCAAGGTAATCGTACCGCCATTGATGGTGACGTTCTTCTTCGACTTGATGCTCTTGCTCATTGTTCCGCTGTTAGCAATGGTGACGGTGCCGGCAGAGATGGTCATATCCCCGTCTGCTTTCAAGCCGATGGCATTATATGCCGTGCCACTGTCTTCGCTGACATCGGTTGTGCCGCCGTAGGTGCTGGTGACGTTGGTGAGCGAATAGGTTCGAGTGGTTCCGCTGGTCGAATAGCTGTTGGAGATGCTGTAATAGATGTCCGTGCCGGATGTCGGGCCGGAGAATGTGGCGGACATGATGGTGTAGGTCTTGTTGCGACTGGTGTAGTTGTCGCCTTTGATGTAATAGGTTTCTGTGGCAGCCTCGCCGAAGTCATAGTAGTAGAAGGTAACGGTAGAATAGCCCGATGACTTCGTGACGGTGTTGGTCAGCGAGGCAATCTTTGTGCCGTCGCTCTTGTAGAGGACAGGGTTTTTCCATGCATTGCTGCCTCCGGGCATACCTCCTCCGCCACCGCCCGATGTGGGCAGGCTGACATAGAGCTTGTATGAAGCTTTAGGGGTGTCGTCGCCGCTGCTGCCGCTGGTCTCTGCTGTGCCGCCTTTGCCGTTGGCCTTGATGTCAATGATGGTGGTGGCTGCGCTTTCGTCGATGGTGAGCGTACCTTCTGCGCTGATGCCTTTGCCGCCGTCGGCAGTATTGTTGATGATAATCTCGCCGCCGGTTATGCTTATGTTGCCGTCGGCCTTGATGCTGGTGGGATAGCTGATATCTTCTGCTGCCGTGATGCCGCCAGTTTGTGTGACGGTAATTGAGCCGTCGGAAATCTTGACGTCACCGCCTGCCTTGATGCCTTTGGCTGCATTGGCTGTAATGTTGAGGTTTAGGGTGCCGCCTTCCAGATAGACGTTGCCACTGTCCTCGTCGTCGTGGTATTCTGTCTCACCCGTCGAGGCATCGCCGTCCAGGTCGCATTGTATGCCGTCGTCGCCCACTCCTTTTATCGTCACCGTGCCGCTCATCATCTGGAGGTATTCTTCGCAATTGATGCCGTCGCCTACGGCGGAGTTGATGTTGAGCGTCAGGTTCTTGATGCTGATGTACGAAGCGCTCTTGATGCCGTGACTTGTATTGCCCACGATGTTCAGTGTGCCGCTACCCTGCAACTGTATCTGTCCTTTGCTGTAGATGCAGGCTTTCTGCGAACCAGTGCCGTCGGCAAGTGTGTTTTCGGTGCCTTTCTTGGCACTGATTTGGATGCGTTTCGAGTTGGTGATGCTGATGGCTGCTCCGCTGGGATTGGTGAGCGTCAAACCTGCCAGCGAGACGGTGCACTTGTAGGAACCGGAAAGCTGGAAGTCGCCGTCGCTGGTAGCACCTACGAGCTGATAGGTTATCTCGTCGTCGTCCACGGCAGCGGTGTTGCTTTGTGCTATGCTGACGTGTGCTCCGCTGACGATGGGTGTGACATACTGAGCCACGTTGCCTGCCACATACACCATAGCCTCAGCATCGGCGTATTCCACGCGAACGAGGTTGTCGGTCACGGTGGAAGCATCCACTTTCATCTCATCGATGTCGGCAAGCGTGAAGGTCTTGCCCATGACGGTCAGCGTCGTGCCGTCGGCATAGGTCATCTCGCCGGTTTGTGCGGCAGGAAACTGATAGGTGACGCTGCCCATGCGGACGTTCAGCGTCTGCCCTTTGGCTGCTATCGTCAGCAGGAGGGCTAACATATATAATAATGTGCGCTTCATTTCACCACGATTTTACAGGTTCCTTGTTTCGTTTTAACGATATAGGCTCCGCGCCTCATCTGTTCCTTCTGCACTTTGTGTCCTTGCAGGTCGTAGATGTCGGTAGCTTCGTCGAGGTCAGTCTTGCTGATTTCCTTGACGGCCGTGGCTTCGTCGGTCGATGAGAAATACATCTTCGAGAGATTCTCGATGGTGAAAGTTTCAGAGCCGGCCGTCAGTGTCGTGCCGTTGATGCTGAGAGTCAGCGATTCCAGGGGGACAGAGACTCTCTCCCCGTCCGTCGTCTCAAAGGTCAGGAAGGCGTAGTCCTCGGCTTGTGCCGTTGCGCCTCCTGCCAATGCTGTCAGTAATAAAAGGAACTTCTTCATGTAAATGGTGAAAAGTTGAAAAAGTGAAAAGTTTGTTTTGCGTTTTTAGAGATGCTTAATGCTCGTCATGTATAAATTCTGTGGCAAAGGTATGACTTTATGACCACTCCACCAAATTTATTCAGCGAAACGGCCTATCCATTCAGCAAAAACGTCACTTCTGCCATCACCTCATTCTGCGTCCGCCAACGTGTTGAAAAGACGTGAGAGGGAATCAACACTATGAACCTGATTTCTATTTTTGCAGTACGGGGAAATTATTTAACGTGAACTCGACCGAACACCAACATATTAAGATAAAGCCACGCTCTTATTGAAATAAAGCCACGCTCTTATTGCAAACAAGCCACGCTCTTATTGCAAACAAGCCACGCTCTTATTGTAAACAAGGCAC
>CAMKTM010000082.1 GCA_946415695.1 uncultured Prevotellaceae bacterium
GAACCTTACGTGGACTTGGACGTCCCAACGGGCACCAGCGAAATGGTGACAAGCTATTGCCAATCCATCAAGGACGACGAGGGGCGCATCATCGGGGTCATCAACACCGGACTCTCCATCAACTGGCTTTCGCAGACCATCTCTGCCGTGAAGCCCTATCCCAATTCCTATAGCATAATGATTGGCCGCGGCGGCACCTATTTCGTTCATCCCGATTCAACCAAAATCACGCGCCAGACCATCTTCACCCAGACCATTGAACAGCCCGACACGGCTCTGATTGCCTTAGGGCACGCCATGCAACGCGGCGAGGAGGGCATGAAGCAGATGAACATGGGCGGAAAGCGCTGCTATGTCTTCTACAAGCCTCTCGGCAAGACAGGCTGCAGCATGGCTATCGTCTGCCCAGAGAAAGACATCTTCGGCGGCTTCGACCATCTGCGCAACAGCGTCAGAGCAATTATCCTGGTGGGGCTCTTGCTCATGCTCTTCTTCTTTATGCGCATCATCAGCCGAGAGCTGAGACCGTTGCGTCGTCTTGCAAAGGAAGCAGAGACGATTGCTTCTGGTCAGTTTGATGCCCAATTGCCAGAGTTGCAGCGCATTGACGAGATAGGCCAGTTGAGCCATTCGTTTAACGACATGCGGCAATCGCTCGTGAAATACATCGAGGAGCTGAAGGAAACCACTGCTGTGCAAGCCTCCATTGAAACAGACCTCCGCATTGCCAGCGGCATCCAGATGGCTATGATTCCAAAGGTCTTTCCGCCTTATCCGGAACGTGACGACATAGACATCTTCGGCCGGCTTGTTCCTGCAAAAGGTGTGGGCGGAGACCTCTTTGATTTCTTCTTGCGCGACGAAAAGTTGTTCTTCTGCATAGGCGACGTCTCGGGCAAAGGCGTACCAGCAGCTCTGGTCATGGCAGTCACCCGTACGCTGTTTCGCTCCGCCAGCGCCCACGAGATTTTGCCCGACCGCATCATCACAGACATGAACGAGACAATGTCCGCAAACAACGAGTCTGACATGTTCGTCACGCTCTTCGTTGGCGTGCTGGACATGCTGACAGGCCGTATGCGATACTGCAATGCAGGTCACGACTCTCCCATCTTAATCGGTAGCGAAGCCGGACTGCTGCCTTGCGACGCAAACATTCCTGTTGGCGTTATGACGGGCTGGAACTATACGCTTCAAGAGACGACCATCGACCCGGGGACCACCATCTTCCTCTATACCGACGGGCTGACCGAAGCAGAGGACATCAACTACGGCCAGTTCGGCGAGCCTCGCATCTTTGACGTGATAAATCAGACACCCAATACCCCTAAGCAGATTATCGAAACCATGACCCAAGCCGTGCATCAGTTTGTGGGCGAGGCCAAACAGAGCGACGACCTGACCATGTTGGCTCTTCAATACAAACACCGGCAGCCCGACATACTTTATCAGCGCAGCCTAACCCTTCCGAACGACGTGCAGAAGGTTCCCGACTTGTCCAGGTTTGTTGATGGCGTTTGCGAGGCTGCAAAACTCGACGACGGTTTGTCCATGCAGATAAACCTTGCCATAGAGGAGGCCGTTGTCAATATAATGAACTATGCCTACCCCAAGGGCGTAAAGGGAATGGTTAATGTGGATGCCTCCATTAGCGAAAAGGGGCTGAGATTTGTCATTAGCGACAGCGGCATCCCCTTCGACCCTACCAGCAAAGCCGAGGTTGACATCTCGCTTCCTGCCGAGGAGCGAGGCATAGGCGGACTTGGCATCCATCTCATCCGACAGATTATGGATATTGTCAATTATGAACGAACAGAGGGACGGAATGTCCTAACACTTATAAAAAGAATATAGTACACTATGATATTTGTGGCCACTACTTAACTACTGACTACTAATCACTTAACTTTATACTTATAAAACTACTATTATGAAAACCGAATTAAAAGAAGAAAACAACGAATTGGTGATGTATTTTGAAGGTCGCCTTGACACGAGTTCTGCTCCAGAGGCTGAACAGGCTGTTGTCCCTTTGAAGGAAAGTACGGGTCGTAACATCGTCCTCGACTGCTCGAAGCTGGATTATATCTCGTCGGCAGGCCTTCGCGTCTTCCTCAGTATCCTGAAAAGTGCCAAGCCCAAGGGCGACCACGTCTATATCAGAGGCATTTCCGACAGCATCCGCGCCATATTTGCAATGACTGGTTTTGTTAATCTTTTTGAGTTTAAGTGATGTCAACATTCATGTTTTTAGACTTGGGCATTGATGCCTGGATTACCATTGCCACGGTCGTGGCGATGTTCTGCATTCTGCTTTTCACCAAATTGCGTTCCGACTTGGTGTTCCTCGGTGCTATTGCTATTCTCTACGTCACTGGTGTCCTTACTGCGGGGGAAGCCTTCTCCGGTTTCAGTGCCACCTCGGTTGTCACCATCGGCGTGCTTTTCGTCGTTGTAGCCGGCCTGACATATACTGGCGTATTGCAATGGATGGTGAAGAACCTGCTTGGCATGCCAGGCAGTTATGCTAAGGCAATCATGCGCCTGATGCTGCCTGTCGCCATGCTCAGCTCGTTCCTCAGCAACACCACCGTTGTGGTTCTCTTTGTCCGCATCGTCAAGATGTGGGCGAAAAAGCTTGGTGTCTCACCCTCGAAACTACTTATCCCCCTGAGCTATGCTTCGGGCATGGGAGGTGTCTGCACCCTCATCGGCACTCCGCCAAACATGATTATCAGCGGTCTTTATGCCGACAAGACGGGTGTGGCGATGAACGTCCTGGCCACAACCCTTCCCGGCTTGTTCTGCCTGGCCGTCGGCGTACTGTCGGTCATCGCGTTTCAGAAACTCCTGCCCAACCGTAAGGCTCCGGAGGCCGCCTTCGAATCGACTGGCGAATACACCGTGGAACTCCTCGTGCCGTCCGACAACCAGCACATCGGCAATAGCGTGGGCAGTTTGGGACTGAACAAGGTGCGTGGCGGCAGCCTCATCGAGCTACGTCATTTCGACGACGAGAAAGTGACATCGCCCGTGCCCGACGACGAACCGATAATGGGCGGAGACCGCCTCGTCTATTCTGGACAAATCGACGAACTGCTGGAGATAAAGAAGAGCCATGGCTTCGTGAGCGCCGACCATCCCGTGTTCTCCATTGGCGAGGCAGGCGAAGGCCACTGCCAGCTGCGTACGGCCTACGTAGCATTCGGCAGCCGCCTCATCGGCACCACGATGGGGCGAAACAGCTTCGAGCGCGACAACGCTCTGACCCTCGTGGCTGTCAGCCGCAGCGGACATCGCATCGAGGAATCGCCCAGAAACGTCGTGATAAAGGCAGGCGACACACTCCTCCTCGAAGGTCAGCCGCACCGCGAAATCGACACCGCCGCTCTTTCCGCCGACCTCTGCTTCTTCGATTCCGCCGACGTGCCCAACATCAGCGCAAAGACCCTCCTCTCCACCGCCGTTATGATAGCGATGGTAGTCCTTTCTGCTCTCGGCGTTATGCCGTTGCTGCAGAGCGCCTTCGTCGCCGCAGCTGCCATGCTTCTCTTACGCTGCTGCACGCCCGACCAGGCCATGAAATCCATCGATTGGGACATCCTGATGGTCTTTGCCGCCAGCGTCGTCCTTGGCGTTGCCATCCAGAAGACGGGCATTGCCGAGCGTATGGCCATGAGCATCCTCGACGTCTGCGGAACCAGTCCCATTGTCGTCATGACGGCCGTCTGCTTCGTCGCCACCTTCGTCACCGAGTTCATCTCCAACACGGCGGCGGGAGCCATGTTCTTCCCCATCATGTACGAAGCGGCAGAGAAGCTTGGCTACGAGCCCTACCCATTCCTCATCGCCCTGATGATAAGCGTCAGCAGCAGCTTTGCCACGCCCATCGGCTCGCCCACCCACATGCTCGTTTACGCCCCGGGCGGCTACCGCTTCAGCGACTTCGTGCGTATCGGGCTGCCGATGAACATCATCATCCTGGCGGCAAACATCTTCATCGTGAACATCGTCTATCCGCTAACGCCATCCCTCTGACGCTGCCGACTTCCTCGTAACCGCATTCCTTCATGACCTTTCGCTTGTCGGCGGGGGAGAACTCTTCGGGCAGACGTTCGATGAGGCGGAAAAGCATCTGAAAAGCCGGGCGACAGGCAAATGCAACAAATGCAACAAATGCAACATGCCGGAAAAAGACACGTAAGTTGCTATAACTTATATAATTAGTAAGAATTACTAATATATATATATATAGATAGCTGAGCCCATGTCTCGAAAACAAATGTTGCATTTGTTGCATTTGTTGTGTAGCAGCGCCTGCACCAGCTCATCGACGTCAAAGCACAAAAATACTGCGTCCTCACCATCCTGGCAGCCATTTCCGCTGGGATGCTGACCCAGCCCACCTTCGCGGCGCTGCGGGGAGAATTCCCCGAAATAGGCGTAAGAACAAACTACACCTATTACCTCGAAAGAGCCAAAAACTACAGCAGCGACATCGAAGCCATAGTCAAAAACCTCTGAAACATCCCTACATTTTCCCTACATTTCTAAACGTGAGGGAAAATGTAGGGATTTTTTTATTTGCATTCGCCTCGTTTTCGCCGTATCTTTGCAGCGTGGAAAGGAAAAAGCCGACGCGTGCGAAAACGGCCGACGACACGCAGGTAAACGCCCGACCATGCACGTGAAACCAAACAACGAAAAGCACGAGAACGAGACGACAACATCGAAAAAACGAGAATAATGATAACATCGAAAAAAACGAAAGACATGAAAACCCAAGAGAAAGAACATCTGAAGATGCGAAAAAAAATAATCGAGAGAATTTTGTGTTGTCCCCATTTTTTCGTATCTTTGCATAGAAAATCATCAGGAGACATGGCAAAGACATTTTCAAGACTTCTGTTCCTGCTCTTCTTCGCAGCAACGTCCGCCACGAGCTTGGCAGGGCTGAAACAGGTACGTCCCGAAAGGGTGGGCATGGATTCGCAGAAACTGCAAAGAGCCGACTCGATTATAGAGGACGCCATCAGGCAAGGTAACATCCCCGGTGCCGTGCTGGCCGTGGTGCGACACGGCAAGATGGCCTACCTGAAAGCTTACGGCAATCGGCAGACGTGGCCCGTGGTGCGCCCCATGACCACCAACACCATCTTCGACATGGCATCGTGCAGCAAAGCGATGTCAACAGCCATTTCCGCCCTTATCCTGTGCGAAGAGGGCAAGTTCAGGATGCTCGATGCCGTGAACCGCTACGTCCCCGGGTTCGAGGATTGGAAAGACGGTTCTGGCGAAACGACGACCATCCGCATCCATCACCTGATGACGCACACTTCGGGCCTGCCTGCCTACTATTCCCCCGACCCCAATGCTACGCCTAATCCCGACGCCTGCATCGAACACATCTCCCACATGAAGCGGGGCTTCAAGCCTGGTACCGGGTTCCGATACAGCTGCCTGAACTTCATCACCCTGCAGCGCATCGTGGAGCAGGTGAGCGGCATGTCGCTACGCGACTTCTCGCGCAAGCGTATCTTCGAGCCGCTGGGCATGAACCATACCGACTACATCCCCTGTGCCCCCGATGAGGCTGGCGAATGGCGCAATACGGACCAGCCCTGCTGGGCAGCTCTGATGCCAAAGGGCGAGGACTGGCGCAGCATCGTGGCTCCCACCACTCGCCAGGGAGCAGACAGCGTACTTTGCGGCATGGTGCACGACCCCTTGGCACGCATCATGAACGGCGGCATCAGCGGCAACGCTGGACTCTTCAGCTCGGCCGAAGACATCGCCATCCTCTGTGCCATGCTTCAAAACGATGGCACTTGGGGCGGCAAGCGCATCATGAGCAAGCAGACTGCACGGCTCTTGCGAACGGTGCCTCCGTTTGCCGAAGCCTTCGGACGCACCTACGGCTGGGATTGCTACAGCGACTACGCTTCGTGCAAAGGCGACCTCTTCTCCAAGGCAGCCTACTGCCATACCGGCTTCACCGGGACAGGCATCGTCATTGACCACGAACTGGATTGCAGCGTCATCCTGCTCACAAATTCCGTGCATCCTGACGAGGGTGGGGCCACGGTTCGCCTGCGCTCCTTGGTAAGCAATGCGGTGGCTGCAAGCATCCGTTGACGCTTACTTAACCAGCACTTTGAAGGTTTTCCCCCCGCTGGTGCGGATGATTTGGATGCCCTTCGAAGACTTCATGATGCGCTGACCCGCAAGGTTGACTATTGGCCATTGACCATTGGCCATTGACCATTCTTGGTTGCAGATGCCAGTCGGGTCGGCATCATTGTAGTATGTCCCGTCGTCGTCGAGCATGACGAAGCCATGGGTGGCATCAAGGACCGGATGGTCGTCCTCTCCCAGCGTCTGATGCCAGACGGGTGTGTCAAGGCCTTGGTTGAGCATGTAGCACAACTCGCCACTCGCCACCTGTTCTTGCGACACGAGCGTGACGTTTCTGTCGGGCATGACGGAGTAGCAGTTGGTGGACTGGGGGTTGCCGCGCAGCATGGCGTCGCTCTGGTCTGGGTAATAGTAGCCTTCGATGGTGCCACTGCCGTAGCAGCCAATCGCTTGCCCGCCTGCAGCATAGCCCGTTATCTGTCCGCTCTCGCGCTCACCCTTCACTGGTCCCGTCGCATAGCAGTTGATGAAGATGGGCGTAGCAGCAGCCGCCATGTTACAGCCGAAGATGGCGCCGGCGTTATGTCGCGTAGCAGTCACGCAGCCTTCATTGCCCAGACATTCCATAGTGACTGTGCCGCTGCCGTTGGAACCGCCGATGATGCCCACGTAGGCTGCGCCGCTGATGGAGCAGGTCTTGTCGAGCACGAAGTTCTTGATGGTGGCGCCACCGCTGACCACGCCGAAGAGGCCGACATAGTTGCTGCCCGATTCAATCTTCAGGTTCGAGAAGGTGTGCCCTCCTCCGTCGAAGCATCCGACGTATGGATTGAGCTGGGTGCCTATGGGAGAGAGGCTGAGACCCTCGAAGTCCAAGTCGGCAGTGACGAAGGCATTGGCATCCGTCAGCCCGTCATTCACCCGGTCGGCAAAGTCCATCAGCTCTTGCGGAGTGGATATTACGAAGTCCTGATTGTCGGGATTGTCAGGAATCACCTCATATCCCAACTTGTTGTCAATCCAGCGGATGCGCTCTTTCAGGTAGCTCTTGATGATATCCAACTCGCCCTGATAGGTGCCGGGAGCGAATTGTTGCAACGTAAGAAGCGTCCCAAGATTGTCCCAGCGGGTGAAGTTCAGCTTCTGCGATTCGTTCAGCACTACGCCCAAGCTATCGACAAAAGCGCAAAGGCTGTCGCGGGAGAACGCCCCGCTCTCGCGCATTTCGGTCCAAATGGTGCAGAGTGTCTCGTTTGCGGCGGGGTCGGAAAGGATGCGGCTCACGAAGTCCCGTATGCCCGATACGGCAGAACCATAGTTGTAGAGCCAGTCGGGCTTGCCATTCGCCGGATAGGTGCGCTGGTCGTTGTCCATCGAAAGGTCGAAGTCCCAGACGGGGCCGAAGTGGAAGAGGTCGTCGTTACGCTCCTTATACAGATACAGGCTCCACATGGCATCGTTGTTGCCGGCAAATTCGCCCACCAGGAAATAGCGCAGGAAGCTGTCCAAATCCAACTTGTTGCGGTACCCCTTATCGGGGTGCAGATAAACGGAACTCCAAAGGCGCGACTCCATCTCGTTGAATGCGTCGCAGATGTAGGCAAACTGTTCCGCCGTGATGTCCTTCTCGTCGGGAGACTTGATGTCAACAGGAATGCCGCCATACTCGCTGCTGAAATGATATTCTTCGCCTCCAGGGCTCGTTATTTCCAGCAGATAGCCGCCGCTGATGTTGGGCTCTTCGTTGTCGCTGGAGAGCAGTTCGAAGATGTCCACGCGCCCCGGGTCCACAGTCACTTGGTCGCAGAGTTGATAGTTGCCTTTGTACTCTCCGTTCACGATGACATCTACATTTTGAATCCATGGCGTATAGCTCAGTCCCAGCCGACGGCTCATTTCGAAGGCAATGTTGTTGCGCATCAGGCTCTTCTCGCGCCAGTTGGGAAGGAGTGTCCACTTCTTGCACTTGCTTGGGCTCTCCAAAGCAGAACCCCTGAGCATGTGATGGCTCTTTCCGTCGTTGAACTTCAGGCGGTAGGGGCGCTTCAGGAAAGCCTCATAACGCGAACCGTTGCCGCGCTCGCGAACCAGGGTGGGATATTCCTGTATGCGCGTTCCTCCGTCGTAAACAAGACACATCTCGGATTCCAGTTCATGTTCCTTGTCGTAAGGTTCAATCCCTTCATAGGTGTGATAGGAGAGTGTGGGCAGATTCGTCAACTGATAGAACTGGGAATCGTCGCCTTCACCTTTGTGGCCGTAGAACTCCAGTTCGGCGATGTTGCAGCGGCTGTCGGCCGGAGCGCACCAACGGACATAGCGGAAGCCTCGCGAGACATGCACGTCGGCGTGTGACATCACGCCGATAGTCCCCTTTTCCGTAATCATATACAGGGGAATGGCATCCATGAAGTCCTCGCGGTTGGAACCCTCAAAGAGTCCAAGAACGACACGTCCCGGGCCAACGCCGCCATTGCGAGGACTCCATCCCACCCGCGTGATGACGTGTGGCGTGCCTAAGTCCAAGCCAGCCCAAGTGTGCGACCGCTCGTAGGTGGCAACGTATGTGGTGAGGTCGCCGTCGAAGGCATTGGCCACAGTGTTCACTGTCGTCGATGCCGACCCGCTGTCGTAGTCGTAACTTTCCTCTGTGCCAATCACGATGCCGGTCAGCTTGTGGTCTTCACTTTCATGCAGATTTGCCAAGCATAAGGCAGAACGCATAAAGCATAACGCAATAACAAAAAATAGTTTGTAAAGATGTTTTTCAAATGGCATAGTAAAGTGTTTTTTATTCAATCTTGCCACAAAGTTACTATAAAGTGCGCGAAAAACAAAAGAAAAACAAGTTTTTATTTTACTGTTCCGAGCGGAAGAAACTTTGAAGAATGTCGAAATGACAAATTGTAGTTAATGATTATCCGCAGGTCGTATCGCCAAGAAGCCGAAAGCGTTACCTGTCAAATAAAGGTTAGTTCGCTATACCCTCCGACATGAATAATGGTGAGGAATTGGCAACTTTTTTTTTGAAGCGTTTATTGTAAAATCAGCAAAAAGCATTATCTTTGCAGACGCAAGGGGAGAATTTGTCTCTTTCCCGCGAGATAAGTTAGCGAATTATCAAATTATCCATTTTATGACTGCGCTGGGGCAATTATATGAACAATTATATGAAACAGTTTTTGATTTATCTTCTTGTCGCCTTTGTTGCGTTTAGTGCAAACGCACAGACTGTTGCGGAACACCCCTGGAAGGGCAAGCGCGTGGCATACTTCGGCGACTCCATCACCGACCCGAACAACGAAGCCTCCAAAGCCAAGTATTGGAGCTACCTGCAGGACTGGCTCTCCATTGCGCCCTACGTCTATGGCGTCAGCGGCTGGCAGTGGAACAGCATCCAGCGACAGGCCAACAAGCTGAAGGCAGAGCATGGTGACGAGGTGGATGCCATACTCATCTTCATTGGCACAAACGACTACAACGCCGGCGTGCCGATAGGCGAGTGGTTCACGGAGCGTCCGGAACGTGTGATGGCAGGCATAGGCGAGCCGAAGCACATGGTGGACCGCCGCCATCGCTTCCCCGTGATGTGCGACTCGACCTATCGCGGACGCATCAACAAGGCGCTTGATTACGTGAAGCGCCTCTATCCGACCAAGCAGATTGTGCTGCTCACGCCCATCCATCGCTCGGACTTCCATGCCGGCGACCGCAACTGGCAGCCGCGCGAGGACTTCACCAACAAGTGCGGCGAGTTCCTCGATGCCTACATCCAGTCGGTGAAGGAAGCCGGCAACATCTGGGCTGTTCCTGTGATTGACATGGCTGCCCTCTGCGGCCTGTATCCTCTGATGGACGAGCACGCACAGTTCTTCAAGGACGCCAACGACGACCGCCTCCATCCCAACGACGAAGGCCA
>CAMKTM010000083.1 GCA_946415695.1 uncultured Prevotellaceae bacterium
AATTGCTTGTACATGTAAAAGCAATTGCACGTACATGTACAAGCAAACAACATGCTGTTGCCTTAGCCGTCACCAACAATAATAAAACGATTGGCGTAATACTGCCTTTGGTTCTTCGGCTAAAGCCTCAGGCGCAGGCGGAGCAGGCCGATTTCCTCGGACACCAATAATAAAAAATATTGGTGTCCGGTAAAAATTATTTCATCATCTCCTGTACCCTCCTAATCATCGGCATTTAGAGCAAAATTGATTGGCAGGGGCCCCAGAAATGCCACGATGTGCAAAAAGCCTGAAAGGCTACACATTTTAGAAACCGGGGGCGAAGCCCTCGGACAGAACAACGGGATCATCTCCTACGCTCCTGCCTGGAAGGCAGTACCCCTGCGTCTCATAGTACTGCCCTCCAGGCAGCGGGGATCTGGTTGTTCTCTGATTCCGAGGGCTTCGCCCCCGGTTTCTAAAATGTATAGCCTTCCAGGCTTAAGATGCAACGGGCTTTACTCAGCAGCAAAGCAGTCAGGCCGAATTTACTGGACACCTATAATAAAAAACGGATTACACTGATTTCGCGGAGTTGTACTTTACTGATAATCAGTAAATGAGCTAATCCGTGAAATCTGTGTAATCCGTTTTTTTTGTCGATGTTGCTTCCTCTCGGGGCTTATGTTGCCGGGATTTTTGTGGATGTTGCTTACGCCTTGATGCGTTCGCGGCGCTTTTCGCCTGTCTTGATGTCGGTGCCGTAGATGTCAACGTACTCGCACTTTGGGTAGATGGATTGCTTCATCTGGGCAAACATCTTCTCGAGTATCAGCTCGTAGCCGTTCAGCTTGACGATGCCCACCCACTTGCCTTTGTGCTTGCATATGCGGATGGTCAGGTCTTTGTAGGCGGTGAGGTGCACGTTGGCTTCGTTTTCGTTGGCGCTGACGACTTTGACGCCGAAGGCCATCTTGCGGTCGAAGAAGGTGAGGCCCTCTATCTTTGTTCCCTCGTTGAGCACCCAATAGGGGTTGAGTGGGCTCTTCTGGCAGAGCTTGCCGCCTTCGAGGTTGATGTCGTAGCAGATGTAGTTTGTGTTCGTGCTGCGCTCGAAGATGAAGATGTGCTCCTTCGGTATGTCAATGGCCATTGCTGTAAGGCATGACAGGGCGCAAAGCAGTATGCTGAGAACAAAATGTTTCATAGTACAATTATATAGAGGTTAGAAGGAGATGGTCAGGTTGAAGCGTATGCCGTTCTTCTTGGCTTTTGGGTTGTCGAGGTAGTTGAGTCGGCGCACATAATCGACGCCGAAGACTTTGAAGATGTTGCGTACGCCCACTGCCACTTCCATGTATGGTGTCTTTCCGATGGGGTATGAGCCTTCGGGGAAGGCGAAGAGCATCGGGTCGTCGGGGTTCTTGGCAGGATTGTTCTTGTCGGTCAGCATTCCCCATACGCCTCGGAAGGCTATGTACTCGCGCAGCTTGAGCTTCTTGAGGAAGGGGATGCGGTTGAATATCTTGCCGTTCATGTTCCACGACACAGACCAGAAGACGCGTCGGTCCATGAAAAGCTCCATGTTGCGAAGCATTGAGAGGGTGCCTTCCTGTTCGACGTAGGAGGTAGATGTGGGCGGCGTGATGAGGAGGGGGAAGGGCACTTTGTTCCACTGGATTGCGCCGGTGACGCGGAAGTCCATGCGTCCCCAGCTGCCCAGCCATTGACGCTTGTAGATGGCCACTTCCGTCTGGTTGGAAGCATATTGTCCGCCAAGGATGCCCTTGAAGCAAATGCCGTGGCGGATGGTGAATTCCGGCCTGTCTTTGTCGATGGGCCAGCGGTCTTGCTTCGTGTTGATGTAGGTTTGGCCCGGGCAGAAGTTCACCGAGGCATTCAGCTCCGTCGTGCGTATCTTGAACTCTTCGGGTGCTCCGTTGACATGGAGGAAGCGCAAGTCGCCGCAGACTTCGTTGCTTTCGGCAATGAAGTTCGTGCTGAAGTTCAGGCCATAGTCGGTCTCCCAGATGAAGCCGAGCTTCTGGCGGTTGTTCTTGTAGAGCATGTTGACCCTTTGGGTCTTGATGTTGACGAAGATGTTGTCCTTGTTGTTCTTCAGGAATCTGTCCGAGACGGAGACAACATCGTACGAACTCTCGAACGTTATCATGCGTTGCGGGAACTCGAACGAGGAGTTCTTCTTCTTGTTGAAGCTGTACTGTGCCGTTACGCCATAGTAGTTGCCGCCCGACCGGAAGCCGTGGGTGTAGTAGCCCTCGAGGAAGAAATGCTTGCTGAGGGCAGCCGTTGTCTTTCCTCCGGTGCGCAGGCGGAAGCCGTCGTGGAAGTTATAGGAGAAGGTGCTGATGACGGGGCCGATGTCGAACTTGCTGGGTTTGCCTGACTTAGACGTCTCGATGTAGTTCTCGAAGAGCGTGCGGACGATAAGCAGCGGGATTCGCATGTTCTTGGACTTCGACATGGCCGTCATAAAGTCGCCCAGTCCGCCCTCCTTCTGTGTCAGCTCCACCGCTCGGTACTGGTTCCAGAAGTCTTCGTCCTGGTTGCGCGAGTCGGCCATGTGCTTGACTTTTGCCTGCCCCTTGAACAGGTTCTTGTGGAGCGGCTCGAAGCTATAGTCGGAAAGTCGCGTGTTGCGCACCACGAGTACGCTCTTGCCCAGGAGCGTCATCTCTGCCCACATGTCGTCGTTGGTCAGGGCCCACTCTTCGTTGGGCAGTTTGCTATAGACCTGGTCGATGTGGAGCGAGCTGACGAAGTTGACATCGCTCTTCTGCGGAATGGAGAGGTGGCACTTCCTGACGTGCAGCGACGAATCCTTAAGGATGTACAATTCGCCATTGAAGCCAATGTCCTGCAGGTTGTTGGGCGTGAACTGCAAATGGAAGCAGGAGTCGCGTTCCACGAGCACCGTGTCGATAATGTAGTAACGGTAAAAAGCCGTGGCGCCAGAACCGATGGGGCTTAGGAAGGGGAATTTAAGCAGCTGGATGTAGTTGTCGTAGATATCGACATCCTGAAAGACCTCCTTCAGCGTCGTGTTCACCATGTCTCCGGTGGCAAAGAGCTGGTTCAGGCCCGAGCTTTGTTCGCCGGTGATGATGTCTTTCTCTGTCTTCGGGTCTTTGCGGTAGATGTGCTGTGTGACGGTCTCGTCGAGTGAAATAGGCACCACCATCTTGCCGTTGTACGGGCTGAGCTCGGCCTGCTGCGTCCATTTCACCTTGCCGGCTTCAATGCTGTCCGTCTCCTTGACCTTGTAGTTGTTCAGCGCCATCGACAGCTTCTGGTACTTCGTGTACTGGTAGTAGTCGTGGTTCTCGAGCTTGGTGTCCTTCTTGGCTTCAATCACGCGTTTCATGAGCTCGACGGCAGGGTTGTCCTTTCGGACGTACCGCGTCCTTTTGGTGGTAACAGTGACCTCGCCCAGTTGCTTGGCATCGGGCTTGAGCTTGATGGTGAGGCGGCTGGGCGTGGCTTTGGTGATGTTCACCGTTTCCTCCTTGTAGCCCATGCAGGAAAAGGTGAGCGTGGCGCCGTTGAGGCGGGCAATGGAAAAGACACCGTCGAGGTCGGCTATGGTAGAAACTTTGCGGTCCTTGTAAGAAACGCCAGCCAAGGAGAGACTGTCACCTGTTGAAGCGTCGAGAATGACGCCGGTGATCTTCTGTCCGAGCACATTCGTTGCGAATGCAAGAAGCAGGGCAAGGGTGGCAAAGAGTTTTCTTCTCATAAAAATGGTTTGTTATATCGCGTTGTCTCGCGTTATCTTGCTGCACGTTTCGAAGGCTGTCATGGTGACACCTTCAATGCCGGGAAGGATGATGCTCTGTCCCGTCAGAAACAAATTCTGCAGGGGCGAACCCACAGAGTGGAAGGTGAGCATGGATTTGCGGCAGTCTTTTCGCATACCAAAGGCTCCGCCTTCAGGGTTTCCCAGATAGTCGCGATAGGTAAGCGGTGTGCTGGTATAGCATTGCTCAACCATGTCGTGCAAGCCGGGGATGTATTGTTCTGCCAAAGCGATGCACTGCTCTGTCTTTTGTCGGCAGAAAGCATTGTAGTCTTCGCCGCGACGGCCCACCCGGGTTTCTGCCCAGGCTTTGCATTCGTGCCAAGGCATAGGGGTGAGCAGGTCTATCTGCCTCAAGTCGTCCGAACTGTCCTCCGGCACTCTGGCGCTTATCATCACGCCCTTCACGGGAGTGTTCTCTTCGGTCATTGTCCAGACATTAGGCTTGTCATAGACAAAGACATTGTGGGCGAAGTAGCGCAATGCGCCAGGCTTGATGCTTAGCTGCGCCGTGAACATTCCGCATGTGTTCTCTGCTGCCTCCATCCTTCTGCGGAAGACTCTCCTGACCGTTGGGCATCCTTCGAGCAGTTCACAGAGCACGGCAGGGTGGATGTCGGAAATGTAGAACTCCGCTTTGTAGGTTTGTCCGTCGGCACAGACGGCGCTCTCAATGCGCCCGTCCGCTTCCGTCAGGCGTGTCACCTTGCTGTTTGTCCTTACCTCGCCGCCTGCTTCGCGGATTATGCTGATGAGTTTGTTTACCAGCATGTTGCCGTTCCCTTTGAGTCGCCAGCTACTTTCGATATAGCTGGAGCAGGTGTGGGCGAAGTTGAAGAGTGGGAGCGATTCGCGTCGAAGCTCTGTCTTCATTGCGGCAGCGCTGACCACATTCAGTAGCAGTTCGTCGGAGAATGTTTGGCGCAGATAATCGTAGGCGCAGATGTCCATGTCGTCTGCTGTGATGTTTTGCAGTCGCTGAACATAGCTATGTAGCGCTTCGCGTTGGTGCGGGAAGTCCTTTGCCAGCCCTTCGGCGAATGCTTCGTAGCCTTGCCGGAAGGCGAAGTGCCGGCCGCCGATGATGACGTGGTCGAAGTCTTCGTCCATCCGTTGCCAAGGGAGGTCGAGCAGTCCGAGCTGGGCAAAGGCCTGGTGCATGACTTGCCCTGGGGCAAGTCCGCCCACATAATGTAATCCTGTATCGTAGTGCAGTCTGCCTCTGCGGAAGCTCTGCATGCAGCCGCCCGGCTGGTTGGAGCCTTCAAGTACGAGCACTCTGAACCCGCGCTTGGCCAGCAGTGCTCCGCACTCCAATCCGCCCAGTCCGCTACCGATAATCAGGACGTCGTGCATTCAATTCATAATTATTAGTTCATAATTCATAATTATTATCTTGCTTGCCTTGGTTGGGGACAGCTCAATTGTGAAATATGAATTGTGAATTATGAATTATTTCTGGTGCTGCTCTATGTAGTCGTAGAGCTGTGCAAAAGTCTTGATGGTGGGAAGCTCTGCCTTGGAGATGAGCACACCATACTTTGTCTGTACGATGCCGATGAGGTCTACAAGGCTCAGGCTGTCGAGTTCAAGCGTCTGGTAGATGGGAGCGTCCGGGGTGATGGTGGCCTCGTCGATTTCAAACTCTTCTGCCAGTTCGGCGTTAATCTCAGCAATGATTTCTTCTCTTGTCATATTGTCTTGTTTTGGTTATTGATGAATAATGCGTTACTATACATTATATATATTTATATGTTCTTTACGATGAGTGTGGAGTTTGTGCCTCCGAAGCCGAAGCTGTTGGAGAGGAACATGTCGAAGTGTGTCTCCTTTGTCTCTGGCAGTACGTTGATGCAGGCCGTCTCCTCGTCGGGTTTTTCGAAGTTGATGTTTCCGGCGATGAAGTCGTTCTTCATCATCAGTGTGGAGTAGATGATTTCGCTGGCTCCTGCCATCCACATCTCGTGTCCTGTCTGGCTCTTGGTCGAGGTGACGGGCACGGTGCGTTCGCCGAAGAGTTTTGCGATGGCTTGTGCTTCGCGTCTGTCGCCGATGACGGTGCTGGTGGCGTGTGCGTTGATGTATCCGATTTGTTTCGGTTCGATGCCGCCGTTGCGGAGGCACAGTTCGAGTGAGCGTGCGGGGCCTTCCACGTTTGGTGTCGAGATGTGGTCGCCGTTGCCGGAGAAGCCCCAGCTGACGATTTCTGCGATGATGTTTGCGCCGCGCTTCACGGCGTGCTCGTAGCTTTCGAGGATGACGGTTGCTCCGCCTCCGCTTGGCACGAGGCCGTCACGGCTTGCGTCGAAGGGTCGGCTGGCTTTCTCTGGTTCGTTTTCGCGGATGGAGAAGGCTTGTATGCCGTCGAAGGATGCGATGCCGTACATGTTGTTCTCTTCTGCTCCGCCGCAGACGACGCATTCCTGCAGGCCTTGCGAGATGAGCAGGGCTCCGAGGCCGATGCTTTGTGAGCCAGAGGCGCAGGCTGCCGATGCGGTGAGGTTGATGCCGCGCAGCTTGAAGAGGCAGGCCAGGTTCATCGTGATGTTGGAGTTCATGCTCTGGAAGATGGCGCCGCTGCCGCAGGCCACGCTGCTGTTTGCCTGGCGGAACTTGTCGAGGCTGTTCATGGTGGCTTCTGCCACGGAGTCGTTGCCGTAGATGATGCCCACTTCGTGTGTGTTCAGGAAGTCTTCGTCGATGCCGGCATTGTCGAGTGCCTGTTTGGTGGCGATGTAGCCGTATTGTGCCTCTTCTGGCATGAAGTTGCGGAGGTTGCGTGGGACGTATGGCTTGAGGTCAACTTTGGGCACGTTGCCCACGAGGGCCGAGCGGAAGCCGGCGTCCTTGCGTTCCTGGCTGAAGATGATGCCACTTTTGCCCTTGTAGAGTGCGTCGCGCACTTCGTCGAGGCTTGTTCCGATGCAGGACCAAATGCCCATGCCTGTTATTACTACTCTGTTCATTTACTATTTGACGATTTACTATTTACAATTTATTTTCGATTTGACTATTTCAGAATTATACTTTCAATCCCCTAATTCCCTCCCGTGAGGGAGTTTATTTCTTTGCTGAAGCATCTGCGGCGCTTGTAAATGGTCGGTTTGAGGGGCTTCCACTGTGTGAGCACTTTCATGTTGTCTTCGAGCATGGGCCCTGTCTCTGCTATGCGGAATCCCTTTTTGTTGAAGACGGGGATGAGGTCGGCAAAGATGAGGGCGTTGATGCCTAAGGCCTGCCATTCGGGATGTACGGCGATGAGCAGCAGCTCCACTTCTTCTTCGTGCTTGAATTTGAGTGCGCGCAGCATGTGATACCATCCGAAGGGGAACATTCGTCCGCCCGACTTCTGCAGGGCTCTCGAGAGGTTGGGCATCGTGATGCAGCAGGCTATGAGGTTGCCTTTGTCGTCCTCCACCATCGGCAGCATGTCGAGGTCGAGCATGCGGATGTAGTCGTTCACGAAGGCGTCGGCCTCTTCGTCGCTGTGGGGCGTATAGCCGAAGAGCTGACTGTAGGATGCGTTGAGCAGGCCGAAGATCTTGCGTCCGTAGCCTTCCTGGAAGACTTCGTGGAGCGTGAGCTTCTTCACCTTCAGGCCATACATCTCGGTGACGAGTTTCTTTACCCTTGAATAGCGCTCCGGCACTTCTGCGGGAATCGTCACTTTCACCTGCACCCAGTCCACTTCCTTGCCGTAGCCGTGCGTGGCCATGTGCTGGGGGTAGTAGGGGGGATTGTAGAGGGTGATGGGGGATCCCATTTTGTCGAAGTCCTCGACGAGCATTCCCTCCTTGTCGAAGTCGGAAATGCCGAGAGGCCCCTGTATGGAGTCCATGCCTTTTGAGCGTCCCCAGTCTTCCACGGCTTTCAGCAGAGCGGCAGAGACGTCGAGGTCGTCCACGAACTCTATCCAGCCGAAGCGGACGCAGCTTCCGTTCCAGGTCTTGTTCGCCTTGTGGTTCACGATGCCCACAATGCGCCCCACGGGGTCTCCCTCTTCGCTGTAGGCCACGAAGGGAGCCACGTCGCAGTGCTGCAGGCCCGGATTGTGTTTGGGGTCGAACCAGCCACGCACATCAGCTTCCATATCAGGCACATAGTAGGGATTGCCCCGATATATCTTTCGGGGAAGAGCCAGAAAATCGTTCATCTGACTCTTAGTCTGAACAGCCTTAACAGTGCACTTCATCTCTAATCCCTATTCCCTATTTTTACTATATTATATACGCACGTGCGCACTAATCGGGTGCAAAGATACAAAAAAATACCCAATTTTACATTATCTGTGACGTGAAATTTGTTTAATAGTTCTATTTTTCACAACAGAATGAGACTTTTTGGTATAAGCGAAGCGGAAGAAAGTCCGCAAAAATGTGTTCTCGGCGCTAATGTCACGACGCAGGGTTTCCGCGAAACAATGCTTTTTCCCCTTCTTGCTATAGCGCCCCTTTTTACCTGTCGCCATGCAGGGGGTTGTTTGCTTGTACATGTAAAAGCAATTGCTTATACATGTACAAGCAATTGCTTTTACATGTACAAGCAACGAACTTGCCGTGCCGAACCTTGTGATTTGGCCTGATACAAAAAAGGGAAGCCTGCTGCAGAGCGATGCTTGCAGCGGGCTTCCCTTTCGTTTTATGTTGTGTCTTCTCCCGGAGGGGGCGGAACTTATTTCTGTTCCTCGGCTATTTGCTGGTCAACGGCTTTTATCTTTTCTGCCAGGAGATTCAGCTCGTCGCGCAACTTCTCGACCTTCTTGTTCATGGCCTCCACCAGGGAGTTGCCCTTCTTGCTGCCAGCGTTGAGGAAGCCGATGTTGTTCTCGTAGGTCTTGATTTCCGTGACCATGCGTTCGTAGGCGCGTTGCATGCGCTGACGTTCGTCGGAGAGCGAGCTGCCGGTATTCTCTATCCTTTGCTGCAGGTTCTGCCGGAAGTTGTTGAGGCGGCGCTTTGCCTGGCTGACGCCGTAGGCATCGTATATCTTGTCGCACAGGGCGCGGTACTCCTTGTAGAGCGTTTCCTTGTCGCGGAAGGGGACGTGTCCCACTTCGTTCCATTTCTGCTGGAGCTCCTTGACTTGGGCGATGATGTTGTCGCCTTCGCTCTCAGCCAGTTCCTTGAGCTGCGCTATGATGCCGAGCTTCTGTTCCTTGTTGGCTTTTTCCTCGTTGCGGACGTCGGCGGTTGCAGCCTGGCGTGCCTCGAAGAAGTGGTCGCAGGCAGCGGTAAAGCGCTTCCAGAGGTCTTCGCTGTACTTGCGGGGCACGGTGCCGATTTCCTTCCACTGCTTCTGCAGGTTGATGAGGATGTCGCCCGTGGAGCGCCAGTCGGTGCTTTCCATGAGCGCTTCGGCCTTCTCCACGAGTTCTTTCTTCTTTGCGAGGTTGACGCCGAGCTCTTCCTTGAGGTTCTTGAAGAATGCGTTCTTCTTCTCGAAGAAGGCGTCGCAGCCCTGGCGGAAGCGCTCGAAGATGGCTGTGTTCATCTTCTGCGGAGCGAAACCGATGGTCTTCCACTCGGCCTGCAGGTCCTTTATCTTCTGCGTAATGGCATCCCAGTCGGCAAAGGTCTTGAGGTCTTCTGTCCCGAAGGCTTCGAGCTGTTCGCAAAGAGCCGTCTTTTTGGCGAGGTTCTCCTCCTCGCGAGCCTTGATGGCGTCGAAGTATGCCTGATGCTTCTTGTTGATGACGGTGGAAGCCTCTTTGAACTTAGCCCACACGTCTTCGCGTATTTCCTTGGCAACGGGGCCTGTCTCCTTCCATTCCTGATGGAGCGCCTGCAGCTGGTTGAAGGCCTGCAGGACGTCGGGGTTCTCGGCAAGGGCCTCTGCCTGCTCGATGAGACGTGACTTTATCTCGAGGTTCTTCTTGAAATCATAGTCGCGCAGTTCGTGGCCGAGCTTGAGCAGGTCGTAGTACTGCTCAACGTAGAGCTGGTAGTTCTTCCAAAGCTCTGTGGCGCGCTCGGCGGGAACCGTCTTTATCTCCTTCCACTCGTTCTGCAGGGCCTTGAACTCGTCGAAGTTCTTGTTGGCCTCTTCGGGCGTGGA
>CAMKTM010000084.1 GCA_946415695.1 uncultured Prevotellaceae bacterium
CCTATATTGGGCGGCGCAAAGTTACAAATAATTCTGTATATGTAAGTTATGATTGAAGATAAAAATGAGTGACGAAGTCAGGAAAAACTTTAGGCAACAAGAAAAAAAAAACGAGATGACAATTCGTCTCAGCTCTTTGTGAATTATTCTTCAAGCTTTTCTTTTAGTGTATCTGCACCGAAATAATCCAGCACATAGACTGGGAATGCACTTAGAACTGCAACTTTGGGACATTTATGCAGAATATGTTTATCCAGTTGTTTATCAAAAATCAACTCTTGCGATTCTATTTTGTTCGGCAGTTCAAACCTTCCATTCACCAAATAGTTCATCTTTGAAACATGAGCACTAATCAACTCCTTCCACACTTCCCATGTGTATCCATTTATGTTTGTCAGCTGTTTCCTGCTTTCTGTCGGCACGATGGTTTTATAGTGAGGCTCCTTCAAACAAGCATCCACATCCTCGCAATCATCCTTATACGGACAGTTGGCTCGTTTGCATTTTACGGTAAGTTCCTTGAAACTCTCCATATCTTTGTAGTGCCTGATAGCTTCCACCATCGGGTAGCTGATATAAAGCATGCCGTTATCAGTTTCATTGTCGAAGAAGGCCAACATCTGGCTGATTTTGTCATCATCGGCCTTCGTTGCATGGGCATCATAGTCGAAAAACAGGTAGATGTATGCAAAGCTGTCGCGGGTATATCCTTCCAACAGTTCGGCATTCTTCTTGCTACGTTCCTTAAGCAAATTCACGATGTCAAGAGCAAAGCCCTCATTCTTCAACAACTCATACAATTGATATATTTCGGCATCAAATACAGTCTTTACCGAAATCCGTCCACCCATGAAGTTTTGTTCGAGCTTCTTTACATACAGAGGCTCTGCGCTTCCACCTTCAAAAATGAACAGATGCAGTTCGTTTCGGGCTGACATGTTCTGGTCGATGACATTATCCGACATAGAACGCTCCGGCTTTATAGATTTTCTCAATATTGTGAGCTTCCCTCAGTTCCTTCTCCGTACACTTGGGCAATGGTAGAATCTTACGGCTGTTCATCAGGAAATAGCAGTCCGGGCGCATCAGATCGTTACTCATGATTGAAGTGTTGTGAGTCGTGACAATGAATTGTACTCCCGTCTCTTTCAGCTTATTGATAACCAACCTCGACAGCTCGTGATGGTAGAAAGCGTCAAACTCGTCGATGAATACAAACGAGACACCACCACGCAGCATCTGTAAGTACCAGCAATAGAAAAGCATCAGAGCGCTGGTTCCTGTTGACATGATTTCCGGGAATCGGATTTTCTTCTCCCCAAAAACAAAAGCTAAGGCCTTTTCCCCCATCACGTCAACCACATCCAGACGACATTTCACATTGGCTTCGTTCAGGAAAGTTTCAAAGTCGCTAACCTTCCCCTGCTCAATAATGTCCTTTTCCAAAGTGCCAGTCTTAGCATCCAGTCCAATGTACGTCCTGTCCTCCAAAGAACGGAAGAACAACATGTGTTCCACAAACGAAAAAAAATCAGCAAACGTGCAATTATCGTCATTATCGGCCAACGTTGAGTTATTCTTAATATATTTCAAGACAGACAACTGGCCATCCTTTATTTCCTTGTTCAGATTCTCCGTACCTTTCAGGTGACAGGTGAATTTCGTGTTTCCACCAGTTCTGTCGAATTCAATCAGTTCCCTCCCGCCAATCGAAAAACTCTCCGAAACCAGCGTCCGATAGTCGTTTTTTGAATATGTGTATTTCACCACCTTTCCACCAATCAGGTATTCATATTCAAACCTTGCAGTATCGTCACCCGTTTCTGCATTAATATAATGCTTATACGGAAACTCCCAGCGGGCCTTGTCGGTCAGGTGCTCAATAATGTCGAGGATTGCCCAGCCCAGGTTTGACTTGCCCGAGCCATTATAGCCATAAATCATAGCATTGTTCACTATCCCATTCTTTACACATTCGGGATTGAACGTGTATGCCTTGGCAGAAGCCAAATCGAAAGAGAAATCTTCCTTGAAGCACTTGAAATTTGAAACCTTGAACCTTCTAAGCATAATAACTTACTTATTGATGACGGTGCAAAGATACAAATAAATACCAATATCCGTAGTTTTTTTACGGATAAAATGCAAGAATAGGGCAAAATTTAATATTTTTTGTGGGTATCGAAGACTTTTAGCGTAGAAATTCTACAAATTGTCTGCTTCACACCAGCAACGTATGTCTCAATGAAATCGAGCAACAAACAGTCGGCTATTTCACTTATCTCCTTGTACCCATTCCATCTTCTTTACCCACAGCCAGACAGTGACGTAGGGAATGTCGGTTAGGTTTTCTATCTACGTATTGGTAAGGCCGATACTTAGAAGGTAGCAGACTTGTTGCTGTTGCTCTGTGAATTTGCCAAGATGATGAGCTAATCTTCCATCAGGTCTGGCAGAAACTCGTCAACGGCATGGTAGAAATGCTGCCAGTCGCTTTTCGACATAAAGAGTCTGTCATACGAGACATGGCGATAGTCTCTTGTGGGATGCCCATGGTACAGCTACAACTATTCCTCACACATTTTCGTTATATATCTATCCAGGTCCGTGCCGCTGCCGTCTTTTACCGTTAGTTTGTTGTACAATATATATGAAGAGCAGGCCGCGGCAACCATAAAAGGCATACTTGCCGATGCTGGTCACACTCTCTGGGATAGTGATGGAAGGCAGGCTGCTACAACCATAGAAGGCACTTTCGCCGATGCTGGTCACGCTGTTTGGTATGCTGACGGATTTCAAGTCAGAACAACTTCTGAAAGCTGCGTCATCGATAGCCGTCACGCGGTAAGTCTTGCCGCTGTAAGTGAAAGAGGAAGGGATGGACACAGTGTCGGAATAGGAATTGTAGTAGGTATTGTGGTAATAGACACCGCGATATGTCACCCTTGCCTCGTCTCCCGAGAAGTTGTAATAGATGCCGTTAACGTATGCGTCGTAAGCGAGGGCTTTGATGCCTGAGAGCAGGCATAGGCAAATAAGTAGATAATGTTTGAGTTTCATTTGGGTTTATTTTATTTTGTTCGTTTCTGCTTGCAAATTTACGTGATATAATGCAAAACGCCAAATGTTTTGATACTAAAATGATAATTTTGTTAGAATATGCTGTAGAACGACGCGGACTGGAGTGGAAAGGATTTTATGTCGCGGTTCCTGCCTGGCAACATGAAATGGCATGATGCGGCACGGCAAGTTCTTTGCTTGTACATGTAAAAGCAATTGCTTGTACATGTAGAAGCAATTGCTTTTACATGTACAAGCAAAGAATATGGTGTGGGGTGTCTATCTTAAGACCTTGCGGAAAGTGCCGTCGGGGGCTTTGATGATGTAAAGGCCGGGGCGCCAGGATGTGGTGGCAGGTTTGCCGTCGATGGTCCATACTTCTTTGGCAGAGGCTGGGGCGCCTGCGTCTGCGGGACATTCTGAAATGCCTGTCCACTCGCCTGTATATACGGTGACGATGCAGGTGCGCAACTCGTTGATGGCCTGAACGAGCTGGTTGTTGGTGAGTTTAAGCTCGTTCATGGCTTTGGTGTAGGAGCCTGAATAGTATGCGAAGAGGTAGGCTTTGGCTTCGTCGCTGACCATATTGCTGTTCAGCACTTCTTCTGCCTCGGCGGCAGCTCGTTTGTATTCGGCCCAAAGTCCTGCGTTGACGGCTATGTTCTCCGACGCTTCGTCGATGGCTTTCATGGCGGCGAGGGCTGTTTCCTTGCTGTTTGCCGTGGCGCTGTATGCCGCTTTGTATGCCGCTTCGTAGCATTGGCTGACGGTCACGCCGGAATAGCTGAGCTTCTTTTTCTTCATCTCGGTGAGCCACTGGCGGTAGGATTCGGGCTGGTTGCCGTAGTAGGTGAGGGTGAAGTCATCGAAGACGCACCAGTCGAGGCCCGACTGCTGCTGCTTCTTCACGCCGAGGGTGATGGTATGGTTTTCCACGGGGACGAACACGAGGTTGCTGTATCCGCCGAGCGAATGCATGTAGTACTCGGCGGAAATCATGTCATCGGGGATGTAATAGGTCTGTGTCCCGTTCTGTACGCCGATTTCCCGTCCCACCTCTCTTGCCTTGGCGATGACTTTGGAGAACGGCGAGGCGATGGGAAACGTGAGGAGTTCTTCTCCTGAGGCTGCATAGATGCGTGCATAGCGCAACGTCGAGTCCTTCACGCGGTAATGGGCATTTGCCTCCTCCGCTGTGCCGTTGCGGTAGAAGGCTTTTGCGCCTACGGCATAGACGCCGTTGGGGAGGTCGGTAATGGTCTGGTGCGTGTCGAAGTTGCGGTTGAAGTGTTCGGCGTTTTCGTTGGGGTTGACCGCTCCGAAGCTGTCGCCTTCCCAGCCGTCGAGCCTATTGTTGTTGAATCTTGGGTTGACGATGCGTGCCGTCATGTCGAGCGGTTTGCGATAGGTCGCACTGCTCTCGTCCACCTGGTACATGTCCTGGAGATAGCGGAAGTTGTTGGCGATGATGGCATCCACGAGTTCCTGTCCGCGGGTATTGTAGCCATTGCTGGAGTTGACGCCCACGTAGTCGGCCAGAATGATTCCTGTGGGCCCGGGCTTATATGCGGGGTCTGCCAAATAGTCGAGGATGGCGGCATTGGTGTGGGCGGCATTATCGCGGTAGCCGTCGCTGGAGGAGATTTGCTCATCGACAATCAGAGGGATGTAGAGCCTCGACACCTTCGAGTAGGCGGAAGCGAAGTTATAGACCCAAACGATGTCGGTAGCCGAGCTGGTTCTGTGCTTCGTGCTGTAGTCGAGCAGTTGCTTCACGGCCTCCACCTTTCGGTCGAGGTCGCCGTCGCGGTACGTCTCGGCGAAGTCCTGCATGTAGAGCTTTGCCGTTGAGCCTGCAGCGCCTACGATTTGCCCGTTACGCTGTGCTGTCCAGTCAAGCTGTCCCGTCCAGTTGCGGAAGAAGCCTCCCACGGGTTTCTCGGCGTACTCGTCGCGACTGAGGATGAGTATCTTGCCACGCATCTCGCCCACTGTGAGGTCGCTCTTGAAGTCGATGAAGAAGTCCTTGAGGTCGTCGCGTCCGAAGAGTTCGAGCAGACGCTCGCCATAGTTGCTGGCATTGTCGTCGCCGGCTGTGGCATGAAGCATGTGTATGACGGCGAACTCAGTGGGATTCTCCTTGAGCTTGTCGCGCAGGAAGTAGATGGCGTCGTCGAAGCGAAGCTTGGTCGGCATGATGCCGTGATTGTCGTTGAGGTAATTGCCTGTGACAGCCGGTCGCATGTCGAAGGCGCGGACGCCAATTTCCCATTGCTGCTCGAAACTCTTCTCCTGCGTACGGGCATACTTGTCGCCGAAGGGGCCATAGATGGAAGTCGTGACGCCGGGGAAACCATTGCCCGTGCCAGTGTCGTGGCTGCCGGGAATGGACAGAGTGGCAACGTAAGCATTGTCGGGCAGACGCTTCATCCAGTTGTCTGCGTGCACTGGCATGACAAACGTCAAGAGCGCAAAAAGGGGGAGGACTTTGTTCATCGTTTGTTGTTCTTTGAGGTATTTCGCTGCAAAAATACAAAAAAAATCTCTAATCCCTAATCTCTAATCCCTAATCTTTTTGTATTTTTGCACATTAAGTCAACAACTAAGCAAAGTATGACAAGGATATTGTTTGTCTGTCACGGCAACATCTGCCGCAGCCCGATGGCAGAGTTCGTGATGAAAGACCTCGCAAAGAAAGCTGGACGCGAAGAGGAATTCTACGTGGAATCTGCCGCAACATCGACAGAAGAGATAGGCAACGAAGTCTATCCGCCAGCCCGAAGGAAACTGGCAGAGCACGGCATCTCCTGCCAAGGCAAGAGGGCAAGGCAGATGACGCGCCGCGACTACGACCGCTTCGACCTGCTCATCGGCATGGACTCGTGGAACCTCCGCAACATGAACAGCATCTGCGGTGGCGATCCCGAAGGCAAGATTCGCCTGCTGCTCGACTTCACCCAGAGGCCCGGCGAGGTGGCCGACCCGTGGTACACAGGCAACTTCGAGGCAACATGGCGCGACGTCCTCGAAGGCTGTAGGTGCCTGCTGAAGCAATTCTGAACGACAAAGAAAAGAAGTCCCACCCGAAGATTACGGATGGGACTTCTTTTTTTATCGTTTATCGTTTCGCTTTTACTTGATGATCTTCTTGCCGTCCACGATGTTGATGCCTCTCTGCATCTTGCTCAAGCGCTGGCCTGCAAGATTGTAAACAGCCTCAACCTTCAAGGAAGAGCCGGAGACAGCATCGATGCCGTCCGGGTCAACAATGAAGTAAGTCACGGTGATGGTCTTGATGCGTGCCTGTGCGGTGGCCTGATTGGTCAGGACAACTTCGGTCTGCCGGCCGGTCCACGTAGCAGTGGCGCCATCGATGGCAGCAGGTGCACCGCTCTGGTCGCACCATTCCTTGATGTAGCTTTCGCCAGTAGCGGTAAGCACGATGTCAGTAATGACGCAGCCTTCGGGAACAGAAAGCTGGATGTAGCTTGGCTCGGAGAGCACCTTTTCTTCCTCATCGCCTTCGCCAACTGTCTCGTACTTGCTGCCGTAAATCTTGATGTGCGTGTCGTCGGGCTTTGCGTATGCCTTGTTGGCATAGAGTGTGAGCAAATCGTCGCGGGTGGCGGAGAGTTCTGCGCCAGTATCAGGCGCGCCCTGTCCCTGGATGTCCGAGTCGTTATAAGCAAAGACGGCGTCCACGTAGCCTTCCTCGGTGACGGTGAGCTTGAAGCTCTTGCTGTCGGGCAGATAGGTTTCTGTCTCGGCCGCGTTGGCTGTGATGGTGGTGATGCCTCTGCCCACGACGGTAATCTTGCCTTCGCTATCGATGGTGGCAACGTCTTCGTTGGAACTTTCGTAGGTTACGACGCCGTCGGAGGTTGTGGTAAAGGTGGCAGTCGGTGTGCCATTGATGTCAACGGTCTCAGTCTCTACGCTCCAAGCGGAGAGGGGCTGGATTTGCGAGGTTATCAGCTCGAACTCGTCGGCCGTGCGGGGAGCAATCTCCCAATAGCCGGCAGCATCCTTCGGCTTGAACCAAATGGCAACGCCGGTCACGTTGTAGGTCTTGCCATCCAGGAGTTCGGGCAGCTTGATGAATGTTCCGTAAGGTGTGATGGTGTTGTCGTCGTCGTCATAGAACTTGCCGTCTGATTCAGAATAGGTGACGCCTTCGAGACGGATGAGGCAGCCATGCATATCCCTTCGGATGTCGGCAACCAAAACCTGGAGGGGGGCAACCTCGCCGCCCTTCTCGACTGTCAGACCTTCCGTTGCGGAAGTGAGGCCCATAATCTCGGCGCTTTCGTTGTAGAGCTTCAGCTTGACTGTTGCTGTGCCTTTCAGCACATCGTTAAGTTCGAAGCCATGTCCGCTCTGATAGAGCTGGATGCCGCTTCTGCCGTCGGTGAAGTAAACATTGCTGCCTTTCACGCCGACGCAAGTCCAGCCGTTGAACTCCACGTTGACTGCCTCCTCGTTGTCTGTTGCAGCAGCGCAGAGGTCGGCAATGGTGGTATAAGTGGCGACGGTCTTAATGACGAAGTCTGCGGAAGCGATGGCGCTGGCATTGTCGTCAGCGTCGTATGCGATGGCTTTGACCGTGCAGCTCTCTCTTACGAGGAATGGAGCGGTGTATTCTGTGCTTGCGTCGGTGGGGTCAGTGCCGTCGAGTGTGTAGTAAACGGTGTTGCCTTCGGAAGCGATGGTCACTTCCTGAGGCTCGTAGAAGGTGCCGCCGGCAGGTGTGATGACGGGCTTTCTGACGGTTACGCCGCTTCCGTTAGGAGCAAAGAACTGGATGGATGCGATGTCCAGGCCTCCGTTGCTTGTGCTTGTGTTGGAAAGGTTGATGGTCAGCCTGTAGTAAGCGTTGGTGGGCCATTCTGCTGAGGTGACGGGCATGAACTCCTCGCTGCCTTTTACTTGCTTGCTGATGGAAGGGGTGAGGACGACCTCGTCGATGATGGTTGTGTAGTCAACATCGCTTGCAACAGTGAGTGTGAGGCTGTTGACGGTGACTTGGTCGCGGCTAACGCCAAAGTGGTTGAGTACGACGCGGTTGATGGCGCTTGCCATGGGTGTCTTGGCCGTGATGGTGCGGTCCACCTTGTCGAGGCTCTTACCGCCGATGCGCCAACGGTCCGTAACGTCGTTGCTGACCTTCTGGTTGCCCGGGGCATTCCATATCATGCCATCGTGCTCATCGTCGAAGTACTGGGTGTAGTTCGTGTGGTTCTGTACGCCTTCGCCTGTCTTGGAGACTGTCCAGAGGGTGTAGAACGGTTCGTCGTCTGCCCAGACATTGCTTCCCGTGACGAAGAAGAGCATGGTGAGCAGGGAAATAAAAGTAGATTTTTTCATAAAGTTAAGGTGTTTTTAAGTTGTTTGGTTCATTCGTTGCCTACAAATTTACAACTATTTCCATAAACGCACATCATTTTCCGACAAAAAAAAGAGCTAAAGGGCGGATGTTTGACAGAAAACACCTAACTTTGCAGGGAATAACGTCATACAACATGAGCGAAAACTTTCTTTTTCTGACCCTTGTGGGGTCTGCTGTCACGCATTTTCTTATTACTTTGGTGATGGCACTCTTTGCGCGTCACCGTGCGCAATACTTGGGTCTGGCCTGGGTGAACGGCATCTTCTTCTGCACGATGCTTGTATCCTGCTTCTTCAGTCACGCCATAGCAAAGGGGCAGCCGGGCATCCTGCACCCCAACATGTTGCTGGCGTTGCTTTGCGCTTGCTACCTGCAGAGCATCTACCCCCTGAACATCTCCATGCCCGGCTATCTGCAATGGATACGCATGTGGCGCTATGCACGCCCCATACTGATTCTGCTCGCCATCTATATCGGAGCGGTACTGATGGGCAGCCACATTGTGTATATCTACACGTTTGAGGATTTGCTGGAGAACATCCTGAGCAGCGATATGCTGATGCGCTTCTGCACCCTTGGCTTGAGCATCTACTACATCGTGAACATCTTCCTGCTGCCGCACCGCCTTGCGCGCCATGCCAACGTGCCTCACTACCTGCTGGGCTATTGCGTGGCAATGGGTCTTTCGGTGGTGTTCTACACGTACGTTGCCATCATCTTCGACCACCGGCTGCTCGCCGTGTACATTCTGCTGTTCACGATGCTGAACCTCTACCTCATGCTGCGCACGCTGGAGTCGCTGGCTCTGGAGTTGCCTCGTCCTGCCGTACCGACGCTCACGGACGTGCCCGAAAAAGAGGAAGAGGAGGAGATTGTTCAGCAGGAGGAGACAACCACCGAGAAGGTCGAAGCGGAAGGCCCTTCGGAACTGGACTTCAACGAAGCGAACCTGCACCGCTTCCATCGCATCAACCTCTGGATGCAGAACCACAGGGAGGAATGGAAGGACTGCACCTTCGGGCGCGACCGCCTCTGCCAGGAAGTGGGCTACAACCGCCACCTCGTCCTGCAGAGCGTGCGCAGCCAAGGCTTCAACAACGTGCACGAATACATCAGCAGTTTTCGCGTGGCAGAACTGAAGCGGATGATTTCACGAGGCGAAGTAAATGCGCTGAACGACACGCTTAAGGCAGGCTTTGGCACCACGCAGACCGTACGCTCCTGCTTCCTGAAGGCAGAAGGCATCACCCTGGACGAGTATGTGGCACAGTCCCGGCAGGAATAGCCGAACTGGCAGAACACGTCCCGCGGCTATACATTATTATTTAACGTGAGTTCTTCGGCAAGCCTCAGGCGCAGGCGGAGCGATGAAAACCAAAGG
>CAMKTM010000085.1 GCA_946415695.1 uncultured Prevotellaceae bacterium
ACCCGTGCTTCGTTGGCAAATTCGGCGCGTTTCGTGGCCTTTTTCGATGCTTCGGGAAGTGACAGAAGGTAAGGAAAGCGGTCGGTTTGGTTACATTTTGATATTTTGCTCACGCAGATTATATTCAAGTCACGCAGAACTGAGGTCGACGGCCCGAAGGGGAAAGTCAAATACGCATTATCACGCAGAAAGTACTTTGTCACGCAGAAATACGCAGAAATCGCAGAAATTCACGCAGATTATTTTTTAAGTCACGCAGAAATACGCAGAAATACGCAGAAATTCACGCAGATTATATTTAATGTCATGCAGAAATACGCAGAAGCTTTTCTCACGAAGATTTTATTTCTGCGTATTTCTGCGTATTTCTGCGTGACTTAAAACCTTAAATCGATTTCTGCGTGACTTAAAACCTTAAATCGATTTCTGCGAGACATAAATTTACTCTGCGTGAGACTTTCTGCAATTTCTTACAGAAAAATTTGGCGTATTGAAAAATATGTCGTACCTTTGCGGCGCATTTCCAAAAATGCACACGCGAGTACAGGCTGCGCCTCGACGAAGAGCAAACGCCAAGTGCCAGGCCTCCACAGTTCTTGCAACCGCTAAAAACAATAACCCGCCCCTTATCCACTCAAGGGAATAAGAAATTAAGAAAATAAGAAAATAAGAAAAGGTTTCTACATTTCACGTTTTCTGCATTTCACATTTTCGAGAGCTCGGGGGCATAAAACAAAGAAAACAAAAATGAAACAAGGATTGCATCCCGAAAATTACCGTCCCGTAGTGTTCAAGGACATGAGCAACGGCGACTGCTTCTTGAGCCGCTCTACGGCCAAGACAACTGAAACCATCGAGTTCGAAGGCGAGACCTATCCCCTCTACAAACTCGAAATCAGTAACACATCTCACCCCTTCTACACCGGCAAGAGCAAACTCGTCGATACCGCCGGCCGCGTAGATAAGTTCATGAGCCGCTACGCTCGCATGAAGAAGTAAAGACCCCCCGAGCCCCCTTTAGGGGGAGCAACGGTCGATGAAAGAAACATTAAAATACAAGAGATGCAGATACATCATGTTGTCTGCATCTCTTTTTGCTTTTAATATGAGAACGCGTTTCCTGCTGCTTTTCATTCTTCACTCTTCACTCTTCACTCTTCACTTCACGTTTGCGCAAGAGCGCATCCGCGACGTCTATGCCGAGGCGCCAGACAGCATCTTCCCGCTCCTTACGAAGAACAACCGACTCGACCAGATCGACTTCCGCGAGAACAACATGAAGGCTGAGGTGAAGGACAAGTTCGACAACCGTTCCGAACTGCTCGTCCTTACCGACTGCTACCTGAAGCTTCAACTCTCCGAACGCTGCCTCGTGGAGATGCGGCTGCTCACCGATAGCACTTTTTGCATGGTGGAGACCTTCCTGGCCCCTGCGCCCGATAGCCGTCTCCGCCGCTTCGATACCCAGTGGCACGAACTGCCTCTGAACATCGAGCGCCCATCGGTAGATGACTTCCTCAGCGAAGACGTCGATACCGACACCCGCCTCGCACTCAAAGCACTGCCCCTCATCAAGGCTTCACTCTCAGAAACCGACAACACCATCACCTTCGAGCTTCAAACACTCGAACTCCCACGAGAGCAACGCAAGAAGGCCGAAGGCAAGACGCAACAGATTATCAGGAAATTAGGAAATTAGAGAATAAGAAAATAAGAGAATAAGAAAATAAGAAAATTAGAAAGGGACGACGTGAGGCTTTGTAGCCTGTTTCTCTTATTATTCCTAATTTTCTTATTTTCTTATTCTCTTATTTTCTTATTCTCACATTTCCTGTCTTTGTCCCAGCCATAGCAGGAACATACTGAGCAGCACGAGGGCAAGGTCGATGGCTTTGCTGCGCAGGTTCTTCTCGTGGAAGAGCATGGCACCGAGCATGAAGCTGACCAGTACGCTGCTCCGCCGCACCATGCTCACCACGCTTATCAAGGCGCCGTCGAGCGAAAGGCTGTAGAAATAGACATAGTCGGCCACGCTCAGGAACGCACTGATGAGCAGGATGCTCCATCGCCACTGGAAAGGCGTGCCCTCCTTCCGCTTGGGGTACCACAGCAAGAGCAGCATCGCTCCCATCATCAAGGATTGATAGAAATTGTACCAGCACTGAACAGTTAATCGAGGCAATCCCAAGCCCTCTTCCGTTGCCATCAGGTACTTGTCGTAAAGCCCGCTGATGGCACCAAGCACGGCCGCCCCAACGGTACACAGTATCCATCGGTTGTGCCTGAAGTCAATGCCTTCCTTCCGTCCGCTTCTGCTCAGCAGGAAGAAGCTCAGGATGGCCAGCATGACGCCTGCCCATTGCCAGAGGTTCAGCCTTTCGCCGAAGATGAGCAAGGCCCCGGCAAGCACCATGACGGGCCGCGTGGCATTGATGGGGCCGACAATCGTTAGCGGCAAGTGCTTGATGCCGATGTAGCCAAGTAGCCAACTGCTCAGCACTATGCAGGCCTTGAGCAGGATGTAGCGTTGCACAGCCCATCCGCCGAAAGACGTCTGAAAGGCCATCGGCAAGAAGATGAGGGAGCAGAAAAGCGTGTTGAGAAAAAGGATAGGGATAACCGCATTGTCCCGCAGCGAATGCTTCTTCGCAACATCATAGAAGCCCAGCAAGACGGCACTGAGAAAGGCAAAAGCTAACCACATGTCCAATTAAGTTAAGAGTGAAGAATTAAGAGTGAAGAGTATATCACAGTCGCACATTATTATTATATATATAGTGCAAAGGTACAACATTTAAGCGAATCGTGAATAGTGAAAAGTAAAAAAATGCTACTTCATTGAAAGTGAGAAAGCGTTCCGAATGAAATGACCCTCGGTTAAAACGCAAACATAACGTGCTTAGTAGGTCAACATAACATGCTGTTTGGAAAAATACTCCTCAAAGAACAAACTCATGGAATGAAAAAGCAGGAGCCCCGATGATAGAAGCTCCTGCCCATTCCTGTCGTTTTGCGCAGTCCTATTCCTCATGGGGTTGCTCCCCAGCAGAGCCCCAATATGCTTCAGACTGCGATACAAAGGTAAAGACATTATCTGACATACACAAATTGCAGACCGAATTTCAGCCTGCAATTTGACCTATAGAGCAACATGTGGTTGTTTCCAGCCTGCAAAATGACCTATACGCCAGAAATTCTTGATTAAATAATCTGCCTATACGCTAAGCTTTATTCAGCAGCCACCGAAGGCGACGTCTTCGAAGGTGAGAGACGGAATGACTTCCGTTTCCCACGGGTCGGCGTCGCCATCGACGTGGCTTAGGCGTTGCCACACGTCGAGAATGTTGCCAGTAATGTTCATGCCGCTGACGGGCTGTAGGATGTTGCCGTTCTCGAGGAGGAAGCCTTCGATGCCGTACGAGAAGTTGCCCGTCACAGGGTCGCAGTTGCCCCCGTTGAAGTCGGTGACGAGGATGGTAGCGGCCCCCTCCCCGCTCCCCCTTTGGGGGTGTGCTTCATTCTCGCAGCCATTATACAGCGGCTTTGTGGCACTCCCCCAAAGGGGGAGCGGGGAGGGGGCTGTGCTCTCCATGATGAGTCTGTGGATTCCCTGTGTTGTGGGAGCCATACCGAGTTTCTTCGACATCGGCGTGTCAATGAAGTAAGTCATCAGGCGACCTTCCGTGAAGAGTTCCCTGCGCTGGGTTGCCACGCCGTCGTAATCGAAGAGCGAGGCGCCGCGCGTGCCAGGCTGTAGCGGGTCGTCGATGATGTTGACGAGCGGCGAGACAACTTGTTCGCCGAGTTTGCCTGCGAGGAACGACGACCGTTGCTGCAAGGCCTGCCCGTTCATGGCATTGAGGATGGGCTGGAGGAAGTTGCCAGCACATGGGGACTCCAGTATCATGCGGTAGCGTCCGCTGGGAGCAGGTCGCTGTCCTATCTTGCGGAGCGTCCGTTCCAATGCGGTGCGGGCAACGCCGCCACGTGGCATCTGACGGAAGAAGATGCGCGATTCGCCCCAGCCGTCCATGGGATGCTGACCGCCCTCGCCTTCCACGGTGACGATGCTCGTCAGGGTGCAGTAACTGCTTTGCTCACAAGCGTCGAAACCATTACTTATTAAATAATGTGCTTCGTGCTGCCGGTCGGCATAGCGTGTCTGCATGCTAATAATGCGCTTGTCGGTTCCCTCCACTTCTGCCGCCGTTTCCTTCAGTAACCTTATCTTCTCCTGAGGGTCAATCTCGGAGAGCGAAGCATCAAAGTTCAGCAGGTCAGGGCCGTCGCCTTTGTAGTAACGGGATGGGTCGGCAAGCGTCCGCGTCTCGTCGGGCTCCAGCAGGCGCGTCGTCTCGAAAGCAGTCTTAATGAAGTTGCTGACGCTCTCGGGGCGCAAGTCGTTGGTGTAGAAGAAGCCGTCGCGTCCGTCGAGGTAGAGGTTGATGGCAAGCGAGAGCGATGTGGCCCTCAGCATCTTCTCCACCTTGCCGTCGCGTAGCACGATGTTGTCCTCGTGGTTCTCCAGCAGGACAAGCTTGTAGTCGAGCTTGGCAGGAAGCTTCAGGATGTCCTGCTCGGCGTGATATATTATTGATTGACCATTGTCCATTGACCATTGACCATTAGGGGCGGCAGCAAATTATGAATTATGAATTGAGAATTATGAATTGCTTCTATCCCACGATTAACTTGTCTATCAGCACCGTTGGTAGTCCTTGACTGACTGCCACCTTCTGTCCTTCCTTGCCGCACATGCTGGCGCTGTGGTCGATGCGGAGGTTGTCGCCCACCATGCTGATGCGGCGAAGCGCCTCGGGACCATTGCCGATGATGTTGAGGTCGCGCAGAGGTTGGGTCAGTCGTCCGTCCTCGATGAGGTAGCCTGTCTTCATAAAGAAGGTGAAATCGCCTGCGCCAATCTGCACTTGGCCGTTGGTGAAGGACTGTGCATAGATGCCTCGCTTCACGCTTCGGATGATGTCTTCCTCCTTTGCTTCACCCGGCAACATGTAAGTTGATCGCATTCGCGGAATGGGCGTGCAGCGGAAACTCTCGCGGCGGCCGTTTCCTGTCGGCTTCACACCAAAGTGTTTGGCGTTGATGCGGTCGTAGAGGTAGCTGTTCAGCTTGCCTTCGTGGACGAGAATCGTCCTTTGTCCCGGCACGCCTTCGTCGTCGTAGCGAAGCATTCCGGCATCGTCGGGGAGCGTTCCGTCATCGACGATGCTGATGCTTGGGTGGCATATCTGTTGCCCGAGCTTTCCCGTGAAGATGCTGTCGCCCGTGCGGATGAAGTCGGCCTCGAAGGCGTGACCGATGGCTTCGTGCAGCAAGATGCCGCTACTGCCTGCCGCCATGACGACTGGCATTTCGCCGCCTTCAATCTGCGAGGCAGAGAAAAGGAAGTCTGTTCGCTGAATGGCTTCGCGGACAACTTCGTCGATGAGGGCATCGGTGAAGAACTCCTTGCCCATCTGCATCATGCGTGTGGCATAGCCCATCTGTGTCTTGCCGCCGCGCTCCATGACGATGCTCACGGAGAGCGACGAGCGGGGGCGGAAGTCGTGGAATGCCGTGCCGTCGGTGGCAGCGTACTGCACTTCCTGCATCCGTTGCGAGATGTATGCCTTGACCTTAACGATGGAAGCATCGAGGGCATAGGCTTTCGCCTCGACATCAAGGAGAAAACGGTAAGCCCCCTCCCCGCTCCCCCTTTGGGGGAGTGCCTCAAAGCCGCTGAACAAAGGTGTCTGCATAGAAGCACTCCCCCAAAGGGGGAGCGGGGAGGGGGCTTTGAGGCTCTTTGCCGCCTTCTTCAGCCCCTCTTCGCTGAGGTCCATCGTGTAGGCATAGCCTGTCTCGGTGCCTCGGACACTACGAATGCCGGCACCATACAGGCAGACTTGCTGTGCCTGACTCACCTTCCCATCTTGCAGCACCATGCTGCTGATGTTGGTGTTCTCGGCAAAGATGTCGGAGAAAGACTCACCCCAGCCCTCCCTTAAAGGGAAAGACCCCTCTAAATCTCCCCTTAAAGGGAAAGACCCCTCTAAATCTCCCCTTAAAGGGGAGACTTTCTCCCTCCCTTTAAGGGAGGATTGGGGTGGGTCTGTAGGTTTTTGTCTCTTACTTGTCAAGATACTCTGCTAATATCTTGCCCAGCTCTTCGCCGCGCAGGTTGGCTTTGATGACCTTTCCGTCGGGGCCGAAGAGGATGGTTGCGGGTATTGCCTTGATGTTGTAGGTGTCGCTTGCGGCGCACTGCCAACCCTTCAGGTCGCTTATCTGGGGCCATGTGATGCCCAGGTCCTTCACGCCCTTCGCCCAGGCTGCCTTGTCGTTGTCGAACGAGATGCCGACCACTTCGAAGCCCTTGTCCTTGTACTTCTCGTAGCAGGCCTTTACGTTTGGCATTTCCTGACGGCAGGGGCCACACCAGCTTGCCCAGAAGTCAACGAGGACGTACTTGCCCTTGCCAACGTAGTCGGTCAGGTGGCACTCCTTGTCGTCGAGGTCTTTGCCTACGAAATCGACCACTGGAGCGCCGGCCATTTTGTTGCGTTCTTTGCTGAGGGAGGACACAATTGGCTCAAGGGCTTTGGCGTCCTTGTACTTGTAGTCCTTCAGGAAACCTTCTACGAAATCCACTCCGAAGTTATCTATGCCAGTGGTGCAGAGGAAGTAGATGGGTAGCATGTTGCTGGAGTTCTCCGTGATAATCTGCTTCATCGTGGCAAGGATGTCGTCACTAATGGCATCGTAGCGCTTTTCGATGTCGGCCATTACTTCATTGGGAATGCTGTTGTTGTACTTTTCTTGAGCTTCCCTGTATTCTTTCATAAGCTCATCCATCGGTGTGCTTGCTACGCTGAGCCGTTCGTCGGCATCGGCAAGCAGCATGTTCTGCTCGGAGCCTTTTGTTATTTCAGCGTCTTTGCCTTTGATTGTCACTTCGATGGGCTCGCCGTCTATGACGACAGCGCAGACAGGCTGGCGTCCGTCGGCACTGCGGCCAATCATGGCAATCGTGGGCTCTACAGTATCGACAACGAAGGTGACGACGCCGTCGCCGACCTGTCCTTCTGCAATGAGTTGACGGTTGCTGAAGTTGTAGAGGAACGTGGGCTGTGGGTCGCCCAACTCGCCTGTGACCTTGATTTCAGTCTTTGTCTGTGTCTCGGCGCAAGCAGCCAAGCAGATGGCGGCCAGCAGGGTCATAAAGAAATTTCTTTTCATTGTTGTGTAATGTTGTTTTGGTGTTTCGTCTTTGCCATGTGCAAAGGTACACTTTCTTGCTGACAATGCAAAATATATCACTTAATTATTTGGCAGAAAGAGGGAAAAAGTGTATCTTTGTAGCGTCAAAAAGCGGATATCGACGATGCAGCAACTGCTAAATAACCAGTAAAAGCCGCAGACCGTAATAACATATAAATGTAACAACAAACCTTTTAACCTCTCTAATAAATACAAATCAATATGAGAAAGAAGATTTTTCTTGCAGCCCTGTTTCTGATAGTGGCAGGCCTGCAGACAGCGTGGGGACAAGGCTTCCGCGTTTACAAGAGTGACGGGACAGTAGCGCAGTTCAGCATGCGTACAGACAGTATCGTGTTCTACGACGGCATCGGCACGGACGTTGACTTCGGCCCATTTACGCCCGTCAACCAGTGCATCGCCGGCACATGGTACAAGTCGAAGACCGAGACGCTGACATTTGGCGAGGACGGCACCACGGACTACATCGCCGATGCCACCTACGAATTCATGCCTTATCAAGGTTCTCTGGTTATTTTCAATGCTTCGGGTGCTCCTGTTCAAGTGCTTCGTGTAGCTCGCCTGACGTCGGAGATGCTTCTTCTGGCAACAGGAAGCAGCCCGGCTGACTTCACCATCTACACGCGCACACAGCCTAAGGTGCTTGTCGCTCGCATAACGTTGAACAAGACGCTCATCCGTCTTGAACCCGACGAGACGATGCGTCTCACTGCAACTGTTGAACCAGCTGATGCCGACAACCCAGACGTGACGTGGACGAGTAGCGACGAGACTGTGGCAGAGGTGAACAGCAGCGGCAGGGTCACGGCCAACGCTTTGGGCACCTGCGTCATTACCTGTGCCGCCACAGACGGCAGCGGCGTGACGGCTAAATGTAAGGTGAATGTGGCCATAGATAATTCAGGAACAATCTTCGGCAGAGACTATGTTGACCTTGGCTTGCCGAGCGGCACGCTTTGGGCAACGTGCAACGTGGGTGCCAGCAAACCCGAGGAGTACGGCGATTACTTCGCCTGGGGCGAGACGACAACGAAGAGCACATACGACTGGAGCACCTACAAGCACTGTAACGGTTCAAGTACTACGTTTACCAAGTACTGCACACAGAGCATCTACAGCTACAATGGCATCTCGGACAACAAGAGAGAGCTTGATTCTGAGGACGATGTCGCAACGGCAAACTGGGGCAGCAGCTGGCAGATGCCGAGCGAAGACCAGTTCAATGAACTCATCAACAGCGAATACACCACGGCAGAGTGGACCGAGGTGAATAGCGTGAACGGCCGTATGATAACGAGCAAACTTAACGGCAATAGCATATTCCTGCCCGCTGCTGGTTACACAAATAAAGAACCCTATTTAGTGGGTAAAGGTGGCTACTATTGGTCTCGTTCTCTCTACTCATATCTTCCTCTGGACGCTTACAAATTGGACTACTCTTCCGGTGGAATCAGTGTTGGCTCTTCTACTCGTTCCCTTGGCCTAACCGTCCGCCCTGTCCGCCGCAAGTAGTTGACTTCTTGCCCTCCGTGGCACTCTTGGTTGCTCTATCACCAAGGCGCACCCCTTATGTGCGGAACAGGAAGCGAAAACGGAACTGACCTAATGAGTCTCTCCTGACATTTTGCTTGCGAAATGGTGGTTTTGCTTACACTTGCATTGCCCGCCGACTTGCAAGAATCGCTTAAAATCCTCTCGGTGGCACTTTCCTGCCCCGAGAGGATTTTTTGTGCTCAAAATGCTTTCGTTTGATAATGAATGCGTTATACATACGAAAAATGAGAGGGAAATAGGATTTTGTCAGTTGCAGATAGCAAAAGAGCCCGCTTTTTCGCCAAATTTGGCACATTGCGATAGTGAATTTCCACAGGCGAAAAATCAAACGAGGCGTGCCTCGTTGCTCAACAAGGCACGCCTCGTTTGAAAACGACCCGTGCTTCGTTGGCAATTTCGGCGTGTTTTGCAGCCTTTTTCGATGCTTCGGAAAGTGACAGAACGAAAGGAAAGCGGTCGGTTCGGTTGCATTTTGATATTTATCTCACGCAGATTATATTCAAGTCACGCAGAACTGAGGTCGACGGCCCGAAGGGGAACTGAAAGTCGCTGGCGCGATAGCGGTAAAGCAAAGTCAAATACGCTTTATCACGCAGATTAAATTTTAAGTTATTGGTGTCCGTAATTTATTTATGATAATTCATGGACAATTACATGGCCTAACCGTGTGATAGCCGTCTCGATGTTCTTCAAGGTCTCATAGACCATTGCCTGTCTATCAGAAGATTCGAATTCCATACTTCAGGATTTGCTGCTTAAATAAGGAATTCATGTTCTCTCGCATTCGCACCACATCGACGTTGCATCCCAAAAGTTCCTGCAAATACATTTTAACGCCGGCACGGTTGAAGAGATTCGGGGTCATCTCCACACATACATCTACATCGCTGCCTTCCTGCTGCTCGTTTCGTGCCACCGAGCCGAAGAGCATCATGGAGTGAACGCCGTAATGTTCAT
>CAMKTM010000086.1 GCA_946415695.1 uncultured Prevotellaceae bacterium
ATGGCGCGTCCCCACATGATGGCGCCGTTCCAGGTGCACACCTCGTGGTATCCCAGATTCTTAGTGTCGCTCCAAAGTGCATGTTTGCCATCGATGAAATGATAGGCGAGGCGCCGTCCCACTTCCTGCGGCGTGCTGCCCGATGGGAAGTTGCTCAGCAAATCGTTCTTTGCCATACTTGCCATGGCAAAGAGAAGCATGGCTGTTGTTAGAAGATGTCGTTTCATATAAGTCGTATTTTCGTGCAAAGATACAGAAAAGTTTGCACAATATGAAGTCTGTAGGTGAAAAACTTGTTATGTTTTGCTCTTTTTCGTGTTGTGTTGCCTGTTTCAAGGAAAAGTTTATTAACTTTGCCGACGCATATTGCTTGATGCCTCAACAGTAATGGAGAAACATTTCAGTTTAGACGAATCGCCGACGTTTCGCATGCTGGAACTCGACGAGGTGGATTCCACGAACAACTACCTGCGTCAGCTCGACATGCCGGACGACCGCCGCATGACGCTTGTGACGGCAGAGTACCAGACGGGAGGACGTGGAGCCGGCACGAACCGTTGGGAGTCGGCCAAGGGCGAGAATTTGCTTTTTAGCCTTCGCGTGATGCCAAGCGCTCTGCCGGTCGCGCGGATGTTTGCCATATCGGAAGCGGCAGCGTTGGCAGTGCTGTACAGTCTCGAGGCGGTCTCTGGAGAGACGGCTTTCACGGTGAAATGGCCCAACGACATCTATTATGGCGACAGCAAAGTGGCGGGCATCTTGATAGAGAACGACCTGATGGGGAGCAAAGTGAAAAGTTCTGTCATAGGCATCGGCATTAACGTCAACCAGCGTCGCTTCGTGAGCGATGCTCCCAATCCGCGTTCTCTGGCCGACATCGTTGGGCACGACGTGGAGCGACGCAGCGTGCTGGAAGCGTTCATGGACCGCATCGCCCTTTCCTTGAAGCAAATAGATGAGGGCAAAGAAGAGGCGCTCGATGCCTTGCACAGCAACTACCGGAAGCACCTCTACCGTTTCGCCGAAAAACATAAATATCGCGATGAAATGGGCGTTTTTTGCGCCACGCTCATCGATGTGGAGCCTTCGGGCCACCTCGTCCTGATGGCCGACGATGGCAAACGACGCCGATATGAGTTCAAAGAAGTGAAATATATTTTATAGTAGCTATAGAAACTATAGAGACTATAGAGACTATAGAAGCTATAGAGACTATAAAAACTATAGAAACTATAGGAACCACAAAAAAATCAACCGTATTATGAGATTCAAACGCATTTTACTGAAGCTTTCGGGCGAAAGCCTGATGGGCGAACAAGGCTACGGCATCGACGTGAAACGTCTGAGCGAGTACGCCACACAAATCAAGGAAGCCGCCGACCAAGGCGTGCAAATCGGCATCGTCATCGGCGGCGGCAACATCTTCCGCGGCTTGTCGGGAGCCGGAAAAGGCTTCGACCGCGTCAAGGGCGACCAGATGGGCATGTGCGCCACGGTCATCAATTCGCTGGCACTGAGCAGCGCCCTCGATGCCGTGGGGCAGAAGAACCGTGTGCTGACGGCCATCCGCATGGAACCCATCGGCGAGTTCTATGGCAAATGGAAAGCCATCGAGGCCATGGAACGCGGCGAAGTGGCCATCTTCAGCGCAGGCACCGGCAGCCCTTACTTCACGACGGACACCGGCTCATCGCTGCGAGGCATCGAGATTGAGGCCGACGTCATGCTGAAAGGCACCCGCGTGGACGGCATCTACACTGCTGACCCCGAAAAAGACCCCACTGCAACGAAGTTCCACGACATCACGTACGAAGAGGTCATTGCCCGCGGCCTGAAGGTCATGGACATCACCGCCACTGCCATGTGTATGCAGAACAACCTGCCGATATATGTTTTCAACATGGACATCGTGGGCAACCTCAAGCGTGTGCTCGACGGCGAAGACATCGGCACCCTCGTACACAATTGAAGCCGGCAGATCTTCATGCCATAACCATGGCGTGCAGACGTCGGCGACGGTGGGTTACAAAAAACGAGGCACACCATTATTTCAATAAAGGCACGCTCTTATTGCCAACGAAGCACGCTCTTATTGCCAACGAGGCACGCTCTTATTGCCAACGAGGCACGCTCTTATTTCAATAAAGGCACGCTCTTATTGAAACAAGCCTACAGGGTGATGATTGCTGACCCCTTTTTCCGCGCGCGGCAGAAGGGGGTGGAGACAAAACAGAAGGAGCCGGAAACTTGTTTGAAAAGTTTCCGGCTCCTTTGAAGGTCGGGATGACAAGACTCGAACTTGCGACCTCGCGCCCCCCAGACGTGTGCGCTACCAACTGCGCTACATCCCGTTCCTTGCGTTTGTGCGTGCGATTTTTCATTATCGCGCTGCAAAGGTATGACTTTTTTTTGTACCTTCCAAACTTTTTCGTAACTTTGTTCGCTGAAACGTAAAAAAATGCCAATGGATAAGGTCAAGATAAGTTTTGAAGGGCAAATTTGGGGGCAAATTAAGCTGCCTGCGAGCAAGAGCATCAGCAACCGTGCGCTGCTCATCAATGCCCTGAGCAGGAATGCCATATTACCACAGAATCTGTCGGATTCCGACGACACGCTCGTGATGCATCGAGCCTTGCGGGAGATGCCGGACACCATCGACATCGGTGCCGCAGGGACGGCAATGCGGTTCCTGACGGCATACCTGAGTGTCACGCCCGGCGAACACATCATTACCGGTACGGAGCGCATGAGGCATCGCCCCATCGGCATCCTCGTGGAAGCTCTGCGTAGCCTGGGTGCATCCGTCGCCTACGAGGGCGTAGAGGGCTTTCCGCCACTGCGCATCGTGGGGCACGACAACCTCGACGGCGGCCAGCTGACCGTTCCCGGCAACGTCAGTTCGCAGTACATCTCTGCCCTGCTCATGATTGCTCCCACCCTGGAAAAAGGATTGTGCCTCACCCTCACGGGGACGATAGCAAGCCGTCCGTACTTAGACATGACCATCAGCATGATGCGCGAATTTGGCGCTAAGGTCGAATGGAGAGGCAGCGACACCATAGAGGTGCAGCCGGGGAATTGCCGGCAGCGAACCTACACGATAGAGAGCGACTGGAGCGCCGCGAGCTATTGGTACGAACTGGTGGCGTTGGCTCCGGACGAATTGGCCAATGTCACGCTGCTCGGACTCTACCCGGAGAGTTTGCAGGGCGACAGCGCTGTCCGCGAGATGTTCCGTCCACTGGGCGTCGAGACGAAGTTCTTCCGAGATGATGATGGCACGGTAGGCGTCGGGCTGACCCGACAAGGTGAGCCTTGCCAACATCTTGAACTGGACCTCATTGGCCAGCCCGACCTCGCTCAGACACTTATCGTCTGCTGTGCCATGCTCGGCACCACATTCCGTTTCAGCGGGCTTGCCAGCCTGAAAATCAAAGAGACAAACCGCACAGCAGCGCTCCAGGCAGAGCTCCGCAAACTGGGCATCGTCATCCATGAGGACGGCGACAGCGTCGTCTATTGGGACGGCGAGCGCTGCGAGGCAGAAACAAACCCAACTATCAGCACCTACGAGGACCACCGCATGGCAATGGCCTTCGCTCCGGTCTGCCTGCGCCGAGGCAGCATCCGTATTTGCAATCCAGAGGTCGTAAGCAAATCGTACCCAGCCTTCTGGAAAGACCTCAAAAGGGTAGGGCTAAAGATACTTGAGGGATGAAAGACTGGCAACCGCACAAAAACAGAAAGATGAATTGTGAATTATGAATAACGAACTGGATATATGTTGCGGGCTGCATGAGGTCTGCGAGAAGAAAAGCCTGTTGACCGACGAACAGGACATCGAGTATTACGAAGACGAAGAACTCGACCGTTTCCGTGGCCGGACAGCCTACAGCGAAGAAGAAATCGACGAATTTCGCGAAGTGCTCTACACGATGCGCACCGACGAAGTGGCTGGCTGGCTACACAGCCTCGAAATGCGCCGCGTCAACCTTCCCGACGAACTAAAAGACGAAGTTTTGCTCATTGTTGGCGAGCAAACACAATAAAGCGGCGCGCGCGTGCGTTATATATAATAAGGTATGGACAAGATAAAGGTCAGAAACAACCGGCTAATGGCTAAACAAGGCGGCATGATGTGTATCATTATGCTGCTTGTCATCCTTGTCTCCTGCTCAACCAAAAAGAACACACCCGCCACTCGTGCCTACCATGCACTGACCGCCCGCTTCAACACGCTCTACAACGGTCAGGTGGCTTTCCTCGAAGGGCTCGAAGCACAGAACAAAGGCCACAAGGACAACTTCAACGAGATACTGCCCATGTACATCAGCACGAACAAGGCAACGGCTGCCATGGGGCAGAGCAACTACGAGACCGCCATCACCAAGTGCGAGAAAGCCATCAAGGTGCACAGCATCAAGAAGCGTCCCGTCGCAAAAGGCAACAAAAAGCGCACGGAGAAGGAAAAGGAATTCATGGCTCGCAAAGAGTTCAACCCATACATCTACCACGCCTGGCTGATGATGGCCGACGCACAGTTCCGCAAGGGCGAGTTCTTCGAAGCAGCATCCACCTACAACTACATCCTGCGACTCTACAGCACACAACCCGACATCACCTCTGTGGCAAGGGCACGTCTGGCAAGATGCTACGTGGCATTGGACTGGCCCTACGACGCCGAAGACCTGCTGAACAAGATGAAGCGCGACAGCATCACACGCAAGGGACAGGCAGAGTTCGACAATACGAAGGCGGGCTACTACGTCCTTACACATCAGTACAGCGAAGCCATCCCACACCTCAAGAACGCCATTAAAACCACCCGAGGGAAACTGCCCCGGGCACGACTCAATTTCCTCCTTGCACAACTCTATCACGAAATAGGACGAGACACGATGGCCTACAAGGCACTCTCCAAAGTCATACGAGCCAGCCCGCCCTACGAGGTGGCATTCAACGCACGCATCATGCAGACAGAAGTGATGCACAAAGGAAAGTTCCGGCAGATGATTGCACGCCTCAAACGCATGGCACGAAGCGACAAGAACAAAGACTATCTCGACAAAGTCTATTACGCAATGGGCAACATCTACCTCAGCAACGAGGACACCACCCATTGTATCTACGCTTGGGAGAAAGGCTTGGAGGAAAGCAAGAAGAACGGCCCCGACAAGGCAACGCTGCTACTCCACCTCAGCCAGCTCTACTGGGAACAGGAAAACTACATCGATGCAGCACGCACCTACAAACTTCTCGTCAGCGCACTCGATAAAGAACACCACGAGTACAAGGAAAGCGAGCGACGCAGCAAGATACTTACCGACTTGGAGCCTCACCTAAGCACCATCAAACTCCAAGACAGCTTGCAAGTCCTCGCCCAAAGCCCGGAAGAAGTTTATATGGCAGCCATTGACCGCGTCATCGCCGAACTGCGCAGAAAGGAGAAGGAAGAAGCCAAGAAGGCAGCTGCAAACGGAACACTCAATCCCAACGCACCCAACAACGGCATGATGCCCAACAATGCAAATGCTCCGGGCGCAAACAAACCTGCCCTCGCAACGGACTTGAGCTCGTTTGGCAACCGTCAGCAAGGCGACTGGTACTTCTATAACCCCACGACAGTGAAGAACGGCCTGCAGGAGTTCCAAAAGCGATGGGGCATGCGTCGAAATGAAGACTATTGGCGCATCAGCAACAAGCAGTCGCTCGTCAAAAATACGGAAGGAAACGACGACCAGAACCTCAACCTCGACCAGGCAGCAGCCGACAGCCTCTTCGGAGGTGTAGGCGGTGGAGCAGCCGACAGCCTCGCAAATGCCGAGCAGGCGCTGAAGGACTCGCTCGCCAACGACCCACACGAACGCGAATACTACTTACGGCAGATTCCTTTCACCGAGGAACAGATGGAAGAGTCGAACCGCCTGCTTGGCGATGCTCTCTATAATGCCGGCATCAAGGAACAGGAGCAGCTCGAGAACTTCCCCCTCGCAGAACGTACGATGATACGTTTCCTTAACGACTTCCCCGAGCACGAGGGAACGGACAACATCTTCTACCACCTCTTCCTGCTCTACGGACGCATCGGGGACCTGGAGGCTGCCGAGGAATACAAAGGCTATCTGCTCGAGGACTTCCCCGAAGCAAAGCTCGCAGCCTTGCTCGGCAATCCCAATTACGAGATGATTGCCCGCGAAGGCAAGCACGTCGAGGACAGCATCTATGCCGAGGCATACGCTTCCTATCAGACGGAACAGTACGACAAGGTGGAGGAGAACTATCAGTTCAGTACGGACAACTTCCCCGAAGGCACACACCGTGCCCGAATGATGTTCATCCGAGCCATGAGCTCGCTCTACAGCGGGCAGCGCGACACCTTTATGGTGACGCTTCGCGACGTGATACAGAAGTTCCCGAAGGAAGAGGTGACGGAGCTTGCACAGGCCATCGTGAAAGGTATTGACGAGGGACGTATGCTCATGGACGACCGCTACGATGCCAGCAGCATCTGGAGCCGCCGCACACGTTCCGAATCGGGCGACAGCACAGAAGTCGCGCCACAGCTCAAGGACGACCGCTACAGCAACTTCAACTTCGTCCTTGCTTACCCGACGGGAAGCCTCGACGAGAACATGCTTGTCTTTGAAATGGCGCACTACAACTTCACGAACTTCATGGCGCGTAACTTCGACATCGAGATTCAAGCCGACGCTGGGCTGACAATGATGATCATCAAAGGCTTCTTCTCCTACGACGAAGTCCATGCCTATGCCCAGAAACTCTATTCTGACGACCGTATGCGGACGCGTCTCGACGGCATCCGAACACTGCTTATCTCCGACGACAACCTGAAGATGATAGGCAAAGAGTTCAGCTTCGACGACTACAAGGCGTTCTTCGACGAGCACTTCGCACCGCTCGACGTGCCGGAAGACCTGAAGATAGACAGTCCGACTGACCTCGAGATTCTCGACCCCGACGAGTTGGACAAGCAGGAACAGGAAGAGAAGGAAGCCGAAGAAGAGGCTGGGGCTGAAGATGACTTCCCCTTCGGCTTCTGAAAGCCCCCTCTAACTCCCCCTCTATGGGGAGAATAAATGAAATTGAAAATAAATCGTAAATCGTAAATAGTCAAATTGTAAATGACATACAAGCTTCTTTGGGTTGACGATGAGATAGAGCTGCTGAAGGCTCACATCCTTTTCCTCGAAAAGAAAGGCTACCAGGTAGAGACCGTAACGAACGGCTATGATGCCCTCGACCGTTGTGCGGAAGAGGCGTTCGACCTCATCCTGCTCGACGAGAACATGCCGGGACTCAGCGGCTTGGAGACACTGAACCGCGTCAAGGAGCTCTTGCCGGCCACACCCGTCGTGATGGTCACAAAGAGCGAGGAAGAGCACATCATGGAGCAAGCCATCGGTGCAAAGATTGCCGACTACCTCATCAAACCCGTCAACCCCACTCAAATCCTGCTGACCCTCAAGAAGAACATCCAGCAGAAGGAAATCGTGACGGAGCACACACAGACCGGCTACCAGCAGGACTTCTCACGCTTGGGAATACAGATAAGCGACGCCTCCAGCATCGAGGAGTGGAAGGACGTCTATAAGAAACTCACCTATTGGGAGCTTCAGCTGAGCGAGACGGAGAGCGGGATGCAGGAAATGCTCTCCATGCAGCGACGCGAGGCAAACAGCGGATTTGCCAAGTTCATAAGGAAGAACTATATGCGCTGGATGGAAAAGCCGGAAGAGCGCCCCGTCATGAGTCCCGACATCTTCAAGCGCACCGTCTTCCCTCTGCTCGACAAAGGCGAGAAAGTCTTCCTCATCGTCATCGACAACTTCCGCTACGACCAGTGGCGCGTCCTCCTGGGCGAGATTGCCGAAGCCTTTTCCGTCGAGGAAAACCTCTACCTCAGCATACTCCCCACCGCCACCCAGTACGCCCGCAACGCCATCTTCAGCGGCCTGATGCCCATCGGTATCGCCAAGATGTTCCCCAACCTGTGGGTCGATGAGGACAGCGAAGAAGGCAAGAACCTCAACGAAGAGCCGCTCGTCAGGACACAGCTCGAACGCTACCGCCGGAAAAACACCTTCACCTACCACAAAATAAACCATTCGGGAGCCGTCGAGAAGTTCGTACAGCAGATACCCCAACTGCAGAAGAACGACCTGAACGTCGTCGTCATCAACTTCATCGACATGCTCAGCCATGCCCGCACCGAAAGCCTCATGGTCCGCGAGCTTGCCAGCAACGAAGCCGCCTACCGCAGCATCACGCAGAGCTGGCTGCGACACTCCGCCGTCAGCGAGCTCTTCCGCACACTCGCAGCCCAGGACTGCACCATCGTCCTCACCACCGACCACGGCAGCATCCGATGCTACAACCCCATCAAAGTCATCGGCGACCGCAACACCAACACAAACCTCCGCTACAAGCTCGGCAAAAACCTCTCCTACAACCCCAAGGAGGTCTTCGAGATAAAGGAACCCGTCCGTGCCGGACTGCCAAGCCCAAACCTCAGCACAACATACATCTTTGCCACGGGCGACGACTTCTTCGCCTACCCTAACAACTACAACTACTACGTGCAGTACTACAAGGACACCTTCCAGCACGGCGGCATCAGCATGGAGGAAATGCTCATCCCCCTCATCACCCTGCGAGGGAAGAAACGGTAAGGCAAAATCAAAATGTATAAAATCAAAATTCAAAACACAGAGGGGCTGCCAGAAGCAGCAAGGCAGTTCGTCGATGAAATGGGCGAAAATCGCATCTTTGCCTTCTATGGCAAGATGGGAGCCGGAAAGACCACGTTCATCAAAGCAATCTGCGAAGCCCTGGGCGTGGAGGATGTCGTAACCTCCCCAACCTTTGCCATCGTCAACGAATATAAAACACCCCTTGGGGAGGCCGTCTTCCACTTCGACTTCTACCGCATCAAGAACCTCCGCGAGGCCTACGACATCGGCTGCGAAGAGTACTTCTACAGCGGCTCGCCCTGCTTCATCGAATGGCCCGAGCTCGTCGAGGAACTCCTGCCCGAAGACACCGTCCGCGTCAACATCGAAGTCCACGACGACGGCTCCCGCACCGTCACAGTCTCTTCCTGAAAAATCTTTACACAATTTCAGCTTTCAGCCCGCACCTCGGCCACCTGAGCAATGCCGCGTTTTTCAACACGGCACACCGAATTGCATAACGAGGCACGCCTTGTTTGAAATTTACCCCCGTCTCGTTCACCATTATCACAGCCCATTTTTCGCCAAAATCTTTGTTTTGTTTGACGGTATGTCATGCCGTCCTTGTACTATCTTAACATCTTCCTTCAATTATCATCCTTCTAACCACCTGATTATCAACGCACACTCGTTTTAAGCCCATTTCTTTCCTTTTCCCACTCCAAGTGCCACGAGACAAAAAAACGCCCTCAAAACGCGTCCTTTTGCGAAAATCTTTTACAAACTATTGCCGTCCGGGGATTTCGCCCTGACATCTTTCTACCCCTTCGGGGCTTGGGACACGCCAAAGGGGCAGAAAGCCTGGAAGGCTTTACTATTTGTAA
>CAMKTM010000087.1 GCA_946415695.1 uncultured Prevotellaceae bacterium
CAGCAATGCAGACAAGAGCATGTACATCGGACGCGACCTGAAACTCGACGCAGACGACAGACTCTTCAACAGTGGCACCGGAAGCGTAACCTCGTTGGAATTCGGTGACTTGGTAACAACCATCAACCCCTACCTGTTCAAGGAATCAGACAAACTGTACAGCCTCACCATCGGCAAAGGTGTGAAGACGATTGGTACCCAAGCCTTCTATAGCAGTGGCGATGATGCAGACACAGTAGGAGAGTTGAGTGTGACGATGGGCGAGAACGTAGAGACCATCGGCTCTAATGCCTTCGACGTTTGCCCGAAGTTGTACAGCATCAACCTGCCTGCCACTTTGAAGACCATCGAGGGCTATGCCTTCTCGAGTACGGGTCTCGGGAGCATCACCATCCCCGCCTCGGTGGATAGCATCGGCAAGCGTGCCTTTAGCTCTTGCGAAAGTCTGTCAAGCATTCGCATCGAGGACAGCACAAAACCCCTGAAGCTGTGGAGAGGCTATGACGGTACGTTCAACTTCAGCAATGCAGACAAGAGCATGTATATCGGACGCGACCTGAAGCTCGACGCAGACGATAGACTCTTCTCCAATGGCAACGGAAACGTAACCGTGTTGGAATTCGGCGACCTGGTAACAACCATCAACCCCTACCTGTTCAAGGAATCAGACAAACTGTACAGCCTCGTCATCGGCAACGGTGTGAAGACGATTGGTGCCCAAGCCTTCTATGGCAGTGGCGACGATGCAGACACCGTAGGAGAGTTGAGTGTGACGATGGGCGAGAACGTTGAGACCATTGGCGTTTCTGCTTTCGACTATTGCGTAAAGATGACCAACATCAGCCTCCCTGCCACCCTGAAGACCATTGGCGAATGGGCATTCAGCATGTGCAGCAGCCTGGACTCTATCAAGATTCCTGGCTCTGTGACCAGCATCGGCAAGGGAGCCTTCGGTAATACCCCCTTGACGGACATCACCTTCGAGGATGGCGACAAGCCTTGCAGCATCGTGCTTGGCTACGACGCTACTTTCCGTAACCCACAGGCAGACTACACTCTCTACCTGGGCCGCAACCTCGCGTATGAGGGCAACAGCTGTCCTTTCCCAAATGCTACCGCTGTGACCATCGGGTCGAAAGTGACTTCGCTTGCCCCGAATATGCTAAACAACGATAAGCTGCTGTCAGTGCAAGTGCCTTGGCCGACACCTATCGCCATCCAAGAGAATGTCTTCAGCGGCACTACCTATAACAATGGTTGGCTCCTCGTTCCTGGCGGCACGAAGGCCAAGTATGCTGCTGCAACAGGCTGGAAGAACTTCCTCAACGTCGATACGTGGTCATTGCTCGTTACGCTGAACGTCTCTGGCCATGGCACCATCAGCACACCTTACGGCCGTGCAACCAGCGGCAACACCGTTCAGTACAACCAGCCGAAGGACGAGCCTATCGTCTATACGCTGACCGCCGACAACGGCTACAGACTGAGCAAGCTGACCGACAACGGCACGGCTGTCAGCCCGCTGCCCACTCTCGGCACAGCACAGAGCCGCGAAATCGGCAGCACAGAGGAAAGCGTGACACTCTCCGCCACCTTCGTTCCCGTGAACTACACCATCACATACGACCTGGCAGGCGGCACAATGCCCAGTGGCGTTACCAACCCCTCGACCTATAACGCCGAGACGGCAACCTTCACCCTCAACAACCCGATACGCAACTACTACGACTTCGCAGGCTGGACAGGCACAGGCCTCACATCGCCCACGAAGACCGTCACCATCGCTAAGGGCAACGTGGGCAACCGTTCCTATAAAGCCACTTGGACACCGAAGACCTACACCGTGACCATCAGCGGAGCAGGAGTGACGGCAAGCAACTACTCGCCCAAGTACGGCGAGAGCGTGACCATCACCATCGCCGACGATCCCGACCGCACACTTGTCAAACTGACCGTCAACGGCACCGACGTCACCAATAAAGTCGTGGGTGGCAAATACACCATCACGAACGTCAGCAGCAACATAGAGGTAGAGGCCACCTTCCGCTCCACCAAGGAGTTCATCACCATGACCGGCGAATACGCAGTCTTCAGCTGCCCGCAGGACCTCGACTTCAGCGGCAGCGACCTCCGCGCATACATTGCCTCCGGCTTCAACAAGAAGACCAACCAAGTCCTCCTGACACCCGTGACCGATGTTCCAGCAGGCACAGGCATCTTCCTCGTAGGCAATGCAGGCCAGACGTACAAGATACCTTACAGCACCACAAGCTCCATCTACATGAACTTCTTCCAGGCTAATCTTCAGAAGAGCACCATCTCAGCCACCACTGGCAGCTACAGCAACTACACCTTCGGCGTGCAGGGCGGCGACCTGGGCTTCTATCCCATTAGCGGCAGCACAACCCTCCAGGCACAGACAGCCTACCTGCAACTGCCCAGCAGCTTCGTTTCAGCAGGCGTGAAGGTGAGCGTCGTCTTCGAGGATGACATCATCGACGGCATAGAGGACTTCTATATCAACAACGATGGAGACGCCACAATCTACGACCTCTCCGGCCGTCGCCTCAACAAGGCAGGCCGTGGCATCAATATAGTTAATGGTAAAAAGATTTTGGTCAAGTAGGTCGCCTCTAATCTTTTAAGATAGAGGAAAAGAAGCGCCCCGAGCCGTAACGGCTTGGGGCGCTTTCGTTTTTGTTCGTGTCCGCTAAGAAACGTGAGTGCGACGCTCCGCCTGCGCCTGAGGCAAACAGCAGAAGAGTCGTTCTGATGAGACATTTATACTTTCATCCCACAACAAGTTCTTTGCTTCTACATGTACAAGCAATTGCACGTACATGTATAAGCAATTGCTTGTACATGTAGAAGCAAAGAACTTGCCGTGCCATATCGTGCGATTTGCTGTGCGGTGTTTGAATTCGTCGAACTCATGTCCCTTTGGGGACGTACCTGCTGCTCCTGCCAATCACATCAAGCCCTAAATGCCGATAATTAGGAGGGTGCAGGAGATGATGAAACATTTTCCCCGGACAGCAATATTTTTCATACGTTTATATAATTAGGTTATTTATGTTTCGGGTGTTCTGTAAGCAGTCACAGGGTACTGAAAATAATGCTTAACCATTATTTGCAGAATGCTTAACCATTATTTGCATGAATGTGTAAAAGCTTATATACATAGGTCTTCCGGAACATCCGAAACTTCAGTTAGGTTATTTTCTTATTTACTGAGAATCTTCTTTTTATCTATAATGTAAAGACCTTTTAGTAATGTACTGTTTACCATCTGACCGGCAAGGTTATAACATTTACGATTTGACGATTGACGGTTTATGATTTCGTCAATGGCGGTTGGGTCTTCGTTGTCGAAGATGAAGGTGAAGCTCTTCACGGAGTTGCTGCCAGCGTATTCAAGGTAAGCCTTGCCTGCAAAGATTGTCGTGCCGGAAGTGGCTTGGTAGAAGGCAACGCCGTCTGTACCATCAGCAAGAATATACTGAGTGCCGTCTGCCACGACATCCGTAAAGGCAGGCTTCAGCAAGTTTCCAACGAGGGGAGCAGGAGCAGTTGAAGCAGTAGGCAAGATGTAAGCGCCAGCCTCGGCCTTTATCAGAACGGCCTCGCCTGCCGGAGCAGCAGCAATGGGGGTCAGGTGGACATGTCCTTCGACGGTGGACGCCGTTACGGCGAATGCCTCTACAGAGGAATTCTCGAAATCAATATCTTTCTCTGTCACATAAGTCGCATAGCCCACAGGAGAGACAACAACCTCACCCACGGCACGGAACACAGGATAGGCATCGCTCATCTTCCAGACCGTAGCAAAGTTCCAGCCAAGCGTCTCCTTATAGAACACAGCAGTAGTGGCATCAGCATCATTGCTGAACGTCGTACCGTTGCGCTCATCGTTTCCTGCCCAACTGCCGCCCGTAGCCTGCGTACTGCCAAGGGCATAGTTGTTATCAAACGTACACTGCGAAGCGCGGCTGCCCCAGTTGGCAATGCGCGAACGTGTGCCGCCAGCAATCGAAGTAGCCAGGCAGACGCAGTTCTTGACAACAACCGGACCGTCGCGGTCGTCGAGGCCCAATATCGCTGCCACGTTACCATACAGACTCTTGATGGTACCATCGAAGTAGCAGTTCTCAATGTCAACACCGCCATTGAACGATGCAGCCACGATGCCTGCTGCCTGGTGGGTGCGGGCTATGACATTAGTGCCAGTGACATAGCAGTTGCTTATGTTGATGCCTGCCGACGCCCGACCGGCAATGCCTGCAATGCGGTCGCCACCCTCAACGCGGGAATCCGAAACATAGCAGTTAGTGATGGTTCCTCCGTCGGCTATTCCCACCAGAACACCTGTATTGTCGGCACCATTGATGTTCGCTCCCTCGATGCCAAGATTCTTAATCGTGGCATTCGTCGCAGAGTTGAACAGACCAAGACTGCTGGCAGACTGATTGTTCATCGTGAGGCCAGTGACAACATGCCCCTGGCCGTCGAAGGTGCCAGTGAAGTTGTTCACGCCGGCATAGCTCACACCGCTGAAATCTACATCGTTAGCCAAGACATAGTCACCGCTGGGATACACAGCAACCTTCGTGCTGAATTCCTCTGCAGAACGTATCGCAATAACGCCAGGAACCAGCGACAACGTGATACCCACTGGTTGCAGGTTCGCAGCACGGGCATACACCGTGACATCTTCAATGTTCGTTATCTCTACGCCATCTGCCAAAGTTACAACATTCCCATTGATGCTGACTTTGTCGGAAGATGTAGTGTAGGTCAATTGTGCACCACCCCCGGAAGTATAGTACCTCGACAGGTCAATCAGCTCGCCACTCTTAAGTGTAAGCACAGGGCGAAGCCCGGAGAGATAAACCAGAGCAGTGGATGCCACAGCTGCCTGCTGCCAGCCCAGCAAAGGATAGGTGCCCTCATGCCACTGCCATCCGTCTGCACCGAAAGTCCATGTCAGCCCGTCAGCATAGAAAGCCTGCTGATGCAGCTCCTCCTCGCTGGCATCGATGCCACGTTCTGCTTCAGTGCCTCGGGTGCTCGTTAGCGTGCTCAAAGCATAATTGTTCGTCATCGTAGAATAACCGCTTCTGACACTTGCCACACGATACGTCTCAGGACATACCAGCTCGACAGCTGCCGAGAGACAGTTCTCAATAGTGAGCCCGTCGTTCGTGTCCTGCAGAGCAACAATGCCACTTGCTCGCTGACTTCCAACCTCAACCCTGCCGGCAAAATAACTGTTAGAGACCTTTCCGCCACCACCAGTCGTAGTTCCAACCAGACCTCCTCCCTGATAGGAAGAAGAATATACATTCGTCGCAGCGTAACAGTTGTTGATGAGCGATGGCTCACCCTTCCACGCCTCCAACTGACCTACAAAGGAGGCAACATGGTCATAGCCATTGATGGCACTATTTATAATGTAGCAGCCCTCAATCGTAGAGCCATGACACTGTCCTGCCAGCATTCCCACAGCCTGTCGGCCACTGACCGTAGATTCCTCAATGCCCAAGTTCTTTATGGTCGCGCCATAGAGGTGACGGAACAGACCTATGGCGTTGCTGCTGCTCTTGTCAATGTTGATGCCTCGCAGCACGTGTCCGCCACCGTCAAGGCTGCCGTAGAAACTCTCTGCAATGCCAGAACGGAGGTTTACGCCCGAGAGGTCAATGTCGTTTGTAAGGATATAGTTGCCGTCGGGCTTGATAGCCAACAACTCTTCCGCCGTAGAGATTTCAATGGCCTCAGTGCTAGGTGTCGATTCGTAGCCCTCTATCTGCATGGCATTGATATAGTAGAATCGGTTGACATTCGTGTTCTCTTCGCCAGGGCTGACAGTCAGCAAGATTTGTCCGTTATCGTTCGGGCGAACATTCTTGACTGTTATTGTGTTCGTGGAATTGCTCGCTGCATCAAGATAACCCGTATGAGTATATTTGCCAGTCAGCTTGTACGCCGTCTCGCGATTGTCACTGCTGCCATTCCTTGAACCGAAGAATGTAAAGTCGTATGCCAAGTTCTTGTTAAGATGACTGATGGCAAATCCGCCAGTGGGCTGTTGAGCCTGGTTGTCGAAGTTGCCCAACGCATAACCCCACAAGCAAGACTTCGATACATCCGACGGCATATCGAGGACCGTCGTCGTGGAAGAAGCACCGCTGGTGTTGGTTCCATTGAAATCATCGCTTAGCACCATAGCTATTTCCGTCGCACCCCCGCTTGCATCCTTCAGCGAAGCAATCATCTTATTGCCAGGCGTAATACTGTTCCATGCCGGGGCCGATACAACAGAAGCACCAAAGTTCACCTTGACCACGTCGGAAGGTATGATGGCATTGTCGCCATCGTATCCTTCGTTAGACATGTCGGTCACACTGTTAGGATTGAGGATAGCATTGTGTGCGGCATTCTGCCCAATCGTTGCCATCAGGTTGTCGATGGAACTGGGATGATAGTTCTTGCCCACCGCACTCAGTTCCGTGACGGCTTCAAGCCAAGTGCATGCTGCAATATAGCGGCCAATACCATAGTCCAGATGGTAACCGTCGCGATTCAAATTGTCGCCGAGAATACTGGTGCGTGCATTCTGTATCGCAGTCCCGGAAGGAATCACGAAGGTCAGCTCGTCGTGATTAGCCACAGCCTGATTGACAGCGTTAACAATAGCATTGTACATCGTCATCTGGTTGTTGCCATAATTGGCAAAACCACCATGCGTGCTGTTCTGTGCATAAGCCCATGTCTGATGCATTCCCACCTTGACATTGGGATTGGTGGTAAGCCCCAGCAGATAGTCGATGAGATTGCCGAGATAGGGTTCGTATGTGTCGGGGCGACCAGAGTCTTGGCTTACTTGTTGGAAAGTAACAATGTCCCAAGGCTCATCGGTGATGATAGTGCTCAGAGCCTGCCCTGTCGTATTGGTGCGCGAGCCTTTGACAATCTTTCGGTATTCAAAGGTGTTGGTGTTGTTTTGTATGTCATTCCAATGGGAATTAAGTCCCTGTCCGCCCCGATAAGCATTGCCGATAACGAGTTCAAGTCCTTCCTCGGCAGCAAGATTATAGAGATATTGCTCTACCGCATCTTCTGAAAAGCTATTGCCTATGGCCAACACACGCAAAGGTTCCGGCCTGTGGCCCGACAACATCCGGAGTGTGCAAGCACGCCAGCATTCTATATTGTTCGCTTCGTCAGCAGCTCGTTCGAGCAGCATCTCTTTCCGCGGGCAACGAAGAATCGTGAGGTGTGGCACGGTGTGTTCTTTGCTTATACATGTACAAGCAATTGCACGTACATGTATAAGCAATTGCTTGTACATGTAGAAGCAAAGAACATGCTGTGGGATGATAGGAAACGATGTCGGGTTAAACAGCCTCTTTCTTCTGCTCCAAAAGAGCGTTAGTCGTGTCACGATAGAGCATCAGATGTGTCCAATAGTGCAATTACGAAGAAAGCGTGCCGCTCCGAGTGGAGGGGCACGCTTTCTTCATATAGAAACTGTTGCTTTACTCTGCTGTTGGGTTTTCGCCATGCTCTGGACGGGGACGGCGCTCACCACGCTCGCCGCGTTCTGGACGAGGACGGCGCTCGCCACGTTCGCCACGTTCTCCGCGCTCGGGGCGGGGACGGCGTTCACGCTCTACGTAGCCTTCGGGCTTCTCCATCAAGGCACGGCGGCTCAGCTTGAACTTGCCCGTCTTCGGGTCGATCTCCAGGAGCTTCACCTTCACCTTGTCGCCTTCCTTGAGGCCAGACTCTTCGACGGTCTCGAGGCGCTTCCAGTCAATCTCGCTGATGTGCAGCAGGCCGTCCTTGCCGGGCATGAACTCCACGAAGCAGCCGTAAGGCATGATGCTGCGGATGGTGCCGTCATAGACTTCGCCAATCTCGGGTACGGCCACGATGGCCTTAATCTTTGCCATAGCTGCGTCGATGCACTCCTTGTTGGGACCGCTTACCTGTATCTTGCCGACGCCATCTTCTTCGTCGATGGTGATGATGGCACCCGTGTCCTCCTGCATGCCCTGGATGATCTTTCCGCCCGGGCCGATGACGGCTCCGATGAACTCCTTCGGGATGATCATCTGCTCGATGCGCGGAACGTGCGGCTTCAGCTCTGGACGCGGATGGTCGAGTGTCTTCATCATCTCAGCCAGGATGTGCTCGCGGCCTGCCTTTGCCTGCATGAGCGCCTTTTCGAGTATCTCGTAGGAGAGGCCGTCGCACTTGATGTCCATCTGCGTTGCGGTCAGACCGTTCGGCGTGCCTGTGGTCTTGAAGTCCATGTCGCCAAGGTGATCCTCGTCGCCCAGGATGTCAGAGAGCACGGCGTACTTGTCCTCGCCCGGGTTCTTGATGAGACCCATAGCGATGCCGCTCACGGGAGCCTTAATGGGCACACCGGCGTCCATCAGAGCCAAGCAGCCTGCACAGGTGCTGGCCATTGAGCTGGAGCCGTTGCTCTCCAGGATGTCGCTCACCACGCGGATGGTGTAGGGGAAGTCCTCGGGCAGCTGACCCTTCAGGCCGCGCCATGCCAGATGGCCGTGACCGATCTCGCGGCGGCCGACGCCACGCTGTGCCTTTGCCTCGCCTGTCGAGAAGGGAGGGAAGTTGTAGTGCAGCAGGAAACGCTGGTACTCGCGCACAAGCACATCGTCGATGAGCTTCTCGTCGAGCTTCGTGCCGAGCGTACATGTTGCCAGAGACTGTGTCTCACCACGTGTGAAGATAGCGCTTCCGTGAGGTCCGGGCAGCGGGCTGACTTCGCACCAGATGGGACGAATGTCGGTGGTCTTGCGGCCGTCGAGGCGGATGCCTTCGTCCAGGATGCAGCGGCGCATAGCGTCCTTCTCTACATCGTGGTAGTAACGGTCGATGAGGGTGTTCTTCTCTTCCAGCTCTTCGGGAGCCATATCTGCGTGAGCCTCGGCGTATGCGGCCTTGAAGTCCTCGCGGATAGCCTCGAAAGCTTCTGTGCGGGCGTGCTTCTCGAGGCCCTGCTTCGTGATGTCGTAAGCCTTCTGATAGCAAGCCTGCTTTACTGCCTCGCGGAGTTCGTCGTCGTTCACCTCGTGGCAGTACTCGCGCTTCACGTCCTTGCCCAGTTCCTTCTCCAGTTCCTTCTGGAGGCGGCACATGGGCTTGATGGCCTCGTGGGCAGCCTTGAGGGCAGCAAGGAGGTCGGTCTCCTGCACTTCCTTCATCTCGCCTTCCACCATCATGATGTTCTCTTCCGTGGCACCGACCATGAGGTCCATGTCGGCATCCTTGAGCTGCTGGAAGGTAGGATTGATGACGAACTCGCCGTTAATGCGAGCCACGCGAACCTCGGAGATGGGTCCTTCGAAGGGAATATCACTGCAAGCCAGAGCAGCAGAAGCGGCAAAGCCAGCCAGAGCATCGGGCATGTCCTGTCCGTCGGCAGAGAAGAGGATGACATTCACATAAACTTCAGCATGATAATTGCTGGGGAAAAGGGGACGCAGGGCGC
>CAMKTM010000088.1 GCA_946415695.1 uncultured Prevotellaceae bacterium
TAACGCCAAAGATGCTGCCCGAATAGACAAGAATCTGTCCGAAAAGCATCAATACGCTGCCATCTATCTCACCTTCGGGCGGCATGAAGAGGCTGATGGTTGTCAAAATGCAACTAAAAGCCAAGAGAAAAGCTCCCGCATATCGTACAGGTCTGTTTCAATAAAAGTGTGCTTCGTTGACAATAAAGGCGTGCCGCGTTGACAATAAAGGTGTGCTTCGTTGGCAATAAAGGCGTGCTTCGTTGGCAATAAAGGCGTGCTTCGTTGACAATAAAGGCGTGCCTCGTTCTCGGCGCTCTAGCGCCAAGGCGCGCTTTTAATGCGCGGACGACAATAAAGGCGTGCCGCGTTTTTTAGGATGACGTGCAATGTGTTTTAAGGAGAAGACCGTTTTTCGCTCCAAACACGTCACTTTGAGAAAAATTATCTCGCTCTCTGTTTGTGCCTTTCGGCAGAAAATTGTATTTTTGCAGAAGGTTTTTACTTACTTTGTTACTAACAACTATGAATTACCAAACTTTCAGAAATATTTTGTTGAGCCTCGGTCTATTGGCTTCCACCTCGGCTTTGGCTCAAGAATTAAGCGCGGAATTGCAGTTGAGCACCGACGAGGAGACTTGTTGGTACCGCATCTGCAGCGCAGTTCCCGGCATGACGGACTTTGCCATGACGGACGTGAACGCCGGCGGCGACAGCGAAGACCAGGAGGATTTGTGGCGCCCCGCCCTGTATCTGCTACAGACGGAAACGGCGGACTACCGTTCGCAGTGGAAGCTGACGGCAGGCGAGGACGGCAAGGTGGTCATCACGAACCGTGCCACGGGAAACAGCATCGGCAGCGTCTCCATGAATGCCGGCAACCACAACGTGACGCAGCTCACGCCAGGGGCCACACCGGGCTTCACCGTCACAAGCCTTGGCAACAATGCCTTCAAGCTGGAAAGCGTGGAGGACGACGGCGTGAACCGCTGCCTTGCCTTGGCGGAAAAAGACAGCGAACCACTCTCCTACCCCGAGACGGACGAAGGCACGTCCGCCGTGGGATGGCAGTTCCTCGCCGTCGAGATTGACACTGGCCTCGGCTCCACGACGTCTGGCCGCACCATTGTTCGCGTGGCCGACGGCCGCATCGCCGTCGAGAACAGCACGGGCTGGACGCTCTTCAACGCCCAGGGCGAAGAAATGCCCCGCACCACGCCGCTGCCCACCGGCGTCTATCTGGTCAAGTTGCCGCAGAAGACAGTGAAAGTCCTCATCCCATAACAGGGACGCTACAGCGGAACAACGTCATAACATAATATCGGAACCATAAAAAATAGCTTATCAAGATGAAAAAACATATATCCCTGCTTCTTACCTTTTCGCTCTTTTACCTTTTCGCGACTTCCACCGCCCTGGCCCAGAACTACTTCGTCAGCTCGCTGGCAACGCCGGGAGCCGCTACCTTCAATTCCGACAAGATTGCCGACGGCGTCATCACACTTCCCTTCACCGCCTCGACAGAAACCATCGAGATTGACACCAATCAGGATGCCACGGTCACAAGCGACGCCGACTGGTGCCAGGCCTCCTATGCCGACAAGACGCTCACGCTGACCGTCACGGAAAACGCCTCCGACGATGCCCGCACCGCTCTGCTCAGCATTCGCAGCAAGGACTTCCATCCGCTGGTCGTCACGGTCAAGCAGGAAGCCCGACTGGCCTTTGCCGTCATCTCCGACACGCACGTCGGCAACAACTTCGGCGGACAGTATCTGGTAAAGGTTCCGAGGGCTCTGCGAAACCTGACGAGCAAGGGCAGGCTCGACGCCCTGGCCGTCGTGGGCGACCTCACCGACCATGGCGACACAGGCCAATACACCGAGTTCGTGCAGATCTTCGGCAACGACGAGAACTTCGTCAACCCTGTGGACAACTTACTCTTCATGATGGGCAACCACGACAACTACAACTCCAACGGACAAGGCAACTACAAGAACGGGCTGAAAAGCTTCAACATCAAGAACGGCCGACAGACGAGCTATCCGCTCCATCAGTATAAGCTCATCAAGGGCTATCCCTTCATCACCATCAGCCAGCTGGCAGGTGCGAACAACGACGACAACGCCAGCAACGGCACAAGCTCTTACCCAAGCACCTCGGTCAGCACCCTGCGCCGCTATCTGAAGCAAGCCGCAGAGGATGCTCCCGGCAAACCCATCTTCATCTTCACCCATGTAGCACCTCGCTGGACGTGCTACAGCTCTTGGGGCGAGATAGAAGGTGCAGCCTGGGCCATGAAAGTGCTGAACCCCATCCTCAACGACTACCCCCAGGCCGTCGTCTTCTGCGGCCACAGCCACTATCCGCTTGGCGACCCACGCAGCATCCATCAGGGCGCAAACCCAAAAAGCTCGCGAGGCAACTACTACACGGTCATCAACACCGCCAGCACCACCTACTCGGAAATCAATCCTGGAGCTGTGGATGCAGGCATACATCCCGAAAACTTCAAGAACGTCACCGAGGGAATGATTCTCGTGGAGCAGCCCAACGGCGACATCGAAATCCGCCGCTACGACACCTTTCGCGACGTGGAGATTGACCCCGAGCACCGCTGGGTGCTGAAGGCTCCCTTCGACGGCAGCATGTTCCAATACGCCGACATCCGCGATGCCGACGACAACCCCAACAACGTTCCACTGCGCGACGGTCTGCCCGCTCCCGAATTCCGCACCGAAAATCCCCTCAGGACGGACGTCTATCCCACAGACGTGACGGTTCAATTCGACCAGGCTACGGACAACGAATGCGTCTTCCGCTACACGATTCGCTTGCTCAAGGACGGCGTGGAAGTCAAGAAAGCGTCCGTCTTCTCGCAGTTCTACCTTACGACAGACATGCCGCAGACGCTCTCCCGCACCTTCGAAGGCTTGACCCCGAACACGGAATACCAGGCCGAAGTGGTTGCCTACGACTCTTGGGACAACCCCTCGCAGCCGCTCACTGCCACCTTCACCACTCCTGCCGACGATGCCCCCATGCCCGAACCGCTCGGAGCCTGGACGTTCGACAATCCCGACGACCTCCTGGCTGGCACTGGCACTGCGACGCTTCAGGGCGCATACCATGATTATGGTCAAGTGGCACCGCGCGAACTGGCGAACCTGAGCATCAAGGCTGTGAAAGGTCCCGCCGAAGAGAACGGAGCCATCGCCGTCCCACAGCACAACAGCCTGCTCCTGAACACCAACATCAACACCAACAGCCTCAGCACATACACCTTCCTCATGGACATCAACGTGCCGGACGTCAACAGCGGCTACACGGCGCTCTATCAGAACGACCTCACGAACACGAAGGACGGCAGCCTCTTCATCAACAAGAACGGAGAGATAGGCAAAGGCGTAGCAGGCCTGGGCTATCATGGTTCGCTGACGGGGAAGAACTGGTACCGCGTCCTCTTCGTCGTCAGAGACAACTGGGCGAAGGTATATGTTGACGGCAGCCTCGTCGGGCAGAGCACTTCGGAAGATGCCGAGAACTGGCTGATGAGCACCGGCGCACTGTTCTTTGCAGACAACGATGATACCGACGGCGTAGAGGAACATCTTGTCAACGTCGCCGAGATGCGCTTCTGGGACAAAGCCCTCACCGCCAGTCATGCCATACAGCTCGGCACAGCAATCCCCGAGCAAGAGCCCGTGGAAGTCACAATTCCCGAAGCCATTGGCACCTGGACGTTCAACAATCCGGACAACCTCCTGGAAGGCACAGGCACAGCCACCCTGCAAAGCACAAAGCACAGCAAGGGAAGCGTGACGGCCTGCTCTCCCGACGAAGCCGGAATCGTGGCAACAGAAGGTCCCGCCACTGCTGGCGGAGCAGTCCTCGTTCCCAAGAACTCAAGCCTCCTCATGGCTTCCAACCTCGGCGTGAGCCAGCTCTCGACCTACACGGTTCTCTGGGATGTCAAGTCCGACAACTACGCTCCCTTTACTCCCCTCCTGCAAAACAGCCTCACCAATGCGAAGGACGGCAGCCTCTTCCTCAACAAGAACATGGTGGGACTGAACACAGGCGGCCTGGGGTATCACGGTTCGCTCGTCAACGGCAACTGGTATCGCATCGTCTTTGTCGTGGAGAACAACTACGCCACGGTCTATGTGAACGGTGAAAGGGTTGGCCAAAGCACACAGCCCATTTCGCAGCACTGGCAACTCACCACCGGCGCCCTCTTCTTCGCCGACGAGGACGGAGAGGAAGAAGCCGTCCGGACTGCGGGCATCCGCTTCTGGAACGAAGCCCTCACCGACTCACAAGTCAAGAAACTCGGCGCCGTGCCGACTGAATAAGCACAACGACCCTATGAACCCGGCAGACGGCAAGAAACAACAAGGCACGCTCTTATTGTCATAAAGGCACGCTCTTATTGACAACAAGGCACGCTCTTATTACAAACGTCTCGTTCGGCAGTTTGATTGCGGACAGTCAATAAACGATATAAACACATGGGAACAAATTTATTGAACAACAAATGGATGCGGGCGGCAGTGCCTGCTCTACTGATTCACGCCTGCATCGGCAGTGTCTATTGCTGGTCGCTGCTGAAGGGAGACATTGCGACGGAGGTGGGATGCTCGGTGAAGGAGATTGAGTTTGCCTTCTCGCTGGCCATCTTCTTTCTCGGCATGTCGGCAGCCTTCGGCGGACGCTTCGTGGAGAAGAACGTGACGGCGGCTTCGGTGGTCTCCTGTCTCTGCTTCAGCACGGGGCTTCTGCTCACCGTCCTCTCCATCCATTCGAAGTCGGTCCTGGGCATCATGCTCAGCTACGGCTGCCTGATGGGCATCGGCCTGGGCATCGGTTATCTGTCGCCGGTCAAGACCTTGATGCTGTGGTTCAAGGAGCACAAGGGCCTCGCCACGGGCATTGCCATCAGCGGCTTCGGCCTCTCGAAAGTACTGTTCTCGCCGTACATCGAATGGTGCAGCGAGAAGTATGACGTCAGCACGACGCTGGTCAGCATGTCCGTCATCAGCATCTTCTCGATGCTCACGGCCGCCTACCTCATCCAGAAGCCCGCCGACTGGGTGGAACCCATGGTGAAGTGAAAGCTGAAGGACTACTTCCAGGTGCTCAAGAACGGCACCTTCATGAAGATTTGGTTCGTGTTCTACATCAACATCACGTGCGGCCTGGCCCTCATCGCCTTCGAGAAGAACATCGCCGTGACGGTGGGCATAACGGCCGTGGGGCTGCTGTCGTCGCTGACGGCTTTCTTCAACACGGCCGGACGCTTCGGCTACTCCACCGTGTCGGACTACACAGAGAACAAGCAGACCATCTACAAGATTCTGCTCGCTTCGTCGGTGCTCGTCATGCTCCTCGGTTTTGCACTCGGCAGCAGCAGCATCGTCGTGGTTGCGATGCTCTGCGTCATCAATGCCGGCTACGGCGGCGGCTTCTCGACCTTGCCCACCCTCCTGCAGAGCAAGTTCGGCATGGAGAAGATAAGCACCATCCACGGCCTGGCACTCAGCGCCTGGGCGTGGGCCGGACTGAGCGGCAACCAACTCTCGAACCTCATCATCAATGGGTGGGAGAAGCCCTACGAATACCTCTACGTCGTCCTCGCCGTGCTCTACCTCATCGCCTTGCTCCTCACCTTCTCCATCCCTAAGAACAAAGAGCTCATCGACTACGAAGAAGCTCAACAGGAGTTCTCAAAGATCGACCCGTCGTTCATCGAATAATTCAAGACTATGAAAAAGATTCTCACATGCCTGCTGGCAACATTGGGGTTAACGTCTGCCTGTGCGCAGCAACCCGCAACAGACACCTACGAGGTGGACGAGTTCCAGACAAAGAGCGGGAAAACCGTCAAGTTCCACGCCCTGATGCATGCCTGCATCCGCATTGAATGCGACGGGACAGAGATAGAGATTGACCCTGTGGCAAAGCTGAAGGACCGAACGGTGGACTACACCGCCATGCCCAAAGCCGACTACATCTTCGTCACACACGAACACGCAGACCATTATGATGCAGAAGCCATCAAACTCCTGACGGGCGAAAAGACACAACTGATTATGAACCAGCGCTGTGCGGACAAGTATGGCTCCGGCCAAGCAATGGTCAATGGCCAAAGTTTAAGGTTCAATGAGATAAGCGTGGAGGCTGTTCCCGCATACAACACGACGGAAGGCCGCCAGCAGTTCCATCCCAAGGGACGCGACAACGGCTACATTCTCACCATCGACGGCCTGCGCATCTACATCGCTGGCGACACCGAGGACATCCCCGAAATGGCCGACATCAAGGACATCGACATCGCCTTCATGCCCTGCAACCAACCTTATACGATGACACCGGAGCAACTCGTCAGGGCTGCCAAAACCATCCGACCAAAGGTGCTCTTCCCCTATCACTACGGACAGACCGACGTCAGCACCATACCACTCCTGCTGAAGGACGAAGGCATCGACGTCAGAATCCGCCACTACGAATGAAAAGGGGAAAAGGGGGAAAAGGGAAATGGTGAAAACGGTGCATCTCATCAAGCGGCACCCGATGGGAAGGGACTTCCTGGCCATCTGCCTGTTTGGCTTCATCTTTTCCGTGAGGCCGCTCAACAAAACGGAAATCAACCACGAACGCATCCATGCGGTACAGCAGCGCGAACTGCTCTACCTGCCCTTCTTCCTCTGGTACTTCCTGGAGTGGCTCGTCCTGCTGCTCAAGTACCGCGACCGCATGGAGGCCTACCGCCACATCCGCTTCGAAGAGGAAGCCTACCGCCACCAGGCCGACCTCGACTACCTCAAGCGCCGGAAGCTTTTTCAGTATCTAAGAGACAGCAATATATTAAAATAAAGCCACGCTCTTATTGACTTCCGCGCATAAAAAGCGCGCCTTGGCGCTAGAGCGCCGAGAACGAGGCACGCTCTTATTGACAACAAGGCACGCTCTTATTGACAACGAGGCACGCTCTTATAAGAATAAAGGCGTGCCTCGTTTGGAAGTTATTAACGCGAACAAATATGTTGTACACCAAGTGGTAAACATTAACATTAATTAACCAACTTGTTGAACATGAGCACACAAAGCGATGCCTATTGATGTACACCAAGTGGTGTTACACCGAGTGGTGTATATCTCATGGTCAGTCGCTTCCTGAAGGCTAAGGCTCCGTCGAAATCCAGTCGAAGTCGGCATAGCCGCCGGTGTGCTTGGTGGCGTGGCAGAAGATGCCGAAGCGGGAGCCGACGAAGACAGAGAGGTTGAACGACTGCTGTGTATCGCCGCCGAAGGGTTCCCACGTCGTGCCGTCGAGGGAGTACTGGAAGCGGGCCTTGTTCTCGCCATGGCGAATGGCGGCTCGGAGATAAACATATCGAGACCCCCCATCCCCCTTTAGGGGGAGTTCTTGCCGCGAAAGTCTCCCCCTAAAGGGGGTTGGGGGGTCCGAAGCTTTACGGACCTCATCCTGACACCAAACAAGTTGATAGGCAGACCCACCCCTGCCCTCTCTTAAAGGGAGGGAGTCTTTATTCTCCCCCTTTAAGGGGGAGTTAGAGGGGGTCCGCTCCACGCAAATCATGGCATACGGGTCCTGGAAGATGCAGATGCCGGCGCGGTCGCCTTCCTTGAGATGACTGACGTCGAGGCGAATGGTGGCTGTAGAAGCTCGGTCGGGGTCGGCAAAGATGCGCTGGGTGAGCATGCCTTGTGCCTGATGAAGGTCCTCTGCGATGCCTGTCGTCTTGAGCCGCAGCCAGCCGGGACGCTCCGTGAGGCTCCAGGCTCCTTCGGCGGGATAGTGGTTCCACTGCCACTGCATGCCCAAGGTCTGCTGGCTGAAGTCGTCAGAGCCATTGAGACATTTACCATTTATCCATTTGCCATTTGACAGCTTTGCCGGACAAGGTATGCAATCCTGGAAGGAGGCGTAGGGTCTCGCCCCTTGCTCCTTGCCCCTTGCTCCCACTATCGGCCAGCCTTTCTCCCAACGGACAGGCAGCAGGTTGGGGAAGCGACCCAGGGCGCCGAGGTCTTCCTGCATCACGGTCCACCACTGGCCGGAGGTGTCCTCCACGAGTGCGCCCTGATGGATGGTATTGGGCTTGCGGTCGTACCACTTCTCCACGAGCACCCGTTCCTCGTAAGGGCCGAAGATGTGCTTCGAACGGAAGACGGTCTGTCCGCTCGGCCAGCCGCCGTAGGTGGCGTAGATGTAATAGTACTTGCCTATCTTATAGAGGTGGCAGCCTTCGAGGCCCGAACCTTCGCGCTCCACGACCTCCTGCTCGCGGATGAAGTTGAAGTCCTCGTCGAGCTCGCACATCACGAGGTGGTTGATGCCGCAGACGATATAGACGCGGTTGCCGTCGAAGAGGAGGCCCGGGTCGTAGTAGTTGCGCGAGAGGCGACGCACCGTCCACTCCGCCTCGGGGTCGGTGGCCGTGAGGAGCCAAGCCCGGTGGTCGTTACCGTTGACGAGGAGGTAGAACTTGCCGTCGTGGTGCTTGATGGACGATGCCCACATGCCCCTGGCGTAGGCGTTCTTGCCGTTGCGGAGATTGTATGCGTCGTCGTCGAGCAACATCTTCAGCGGCTGGGCACAGTATTCCCAATGGACGAGGTCCGGGGACTTGAGGATGGTGGCTCCCGGGAAGTGGTACATCGTGGTGCTGACCATGTAATACGTGTTGCCAACGCGTATCACGTCGGGGTCGGGGAAGTCAGCCCTCACAATCGGATTCGTGAACGTTTCACCTTTAACCTTTTCACCTTTTAACCCTTTAACCTTTTCACCTTTCCACGTTTCGTACCATTGCCAGCAAGCTCCGGAGCAGGCTTCGGGGTTGCCGTCGAAGGCAGGAACGGGATGCAGAGGGTCTTGCACCATCTTGTCGAGGTCGAGGTAGTCGTGGGGGTGGGTCAGCGTCATAGAGACGTTGCCGAAGTGGTCGAGCATCGCCTTGAAGCACACGCCCCACTTCGAGGTGCTGGCCGTCGCCCACGTGCCGAGGTTCTTATAGACGGGCTGCCCCCACTCGTTGTTGTGGGCAAACTCCAAAGGCTCGCGAAGCGGACTCCAATCGACTTCGGAGACGAAGATGGGATTGGTCTCCACGACAGGCACCTGCTTCTGGAACTGGGCGATGAACTCCCGCTTGCTCTTCTCGATGTCGGCATCGCGGTCCACCTTGCCGTCGTCGCAGCCGTACCAACCGGAATAGACATGGACGGCATAGCCGATGTTGTCGCCCTCGATGGGATAAGTCTTGTAACCAACATAATTCGACTGGAAGCCCGTGCCCGGCACCCAGATGATGCCCTTGAAGCCGTTGGCTCGAATCAAGTCAACGATGGGCTGGAAGTAATCGTGCAGCGCCTTTTGGTCGTCCT
>CAMKTM010000089.1 GCA_946415695.1 uncultured Prevotellaceae bacterium
CAACGAGGCACGCTCTTATTGCCAACGAGGCACACCTTTATTGCCAACGAGGCACACCTTTATTGCCAACGAAGCACGCTCTTATTGCCAACGAGGCACACCTTTATTGCCAACGAGGCACGCTCTTATTGCCAACGAGGCACACCTTTATTATTATTGCTGTCCAGGGAAGGTTCCGAAACAAACAACAAGAACGCTAAAATGATGCCTTCGAACTCACGTTTAACCCAAACAATAAATTATTGGATGTCAATAATTGTAAATCGTAAAATCGTAAATAATAAGGCCTTTTGCAATGCAAAAAAAGCAAAAAAACGACTTCCACACCTTTTTTATTATAATTAGTTTTGGATTTTAATTATAGTTTCGTAACTTTGCATCCGCAATAATTACCTTGATTAGCATGAATCTATTGTCTCGCCTTATCAATTGGTATCTCACTCGCAACGCACTCCCCTATTGGTGCATTTTGCTTCTTGACTACCTCATCATTATTTTCTGTGGATATTTAGCCTACTATCTTTTCAATGGTGGAAGCTCACTCACGAGTCATTTCTGGCCCATCTTTTGGAGTCTCATCACATTGCTGGTCCCCTATACCATTGCATTCCGAATGTTCCACACATACAGTGGCATCTTCCGATATAGTAGTTTTGTGGATCTTGGCCGCCTTACCCTTGCAATGGTTATAGGCTCCGTGATTGCCTACATCGTTTATCTGCCTCTCCGTTTCTTCTTCCCAGAGTGGGAAAACACTTTCTTGGAGCACTACCCCAGGCTCATCCTTCTCCTGCTCTTCGCCACATCTTTTATGTGTGGTGTCCGCGTTATTGTCAAGACACTGTTCGACCTCTTCCGAACGGGCGACTACAGCAAGCGCATCTTCATCTATGGTGCACAGGACGGTGGCGTGAGCCTTGCGAAGAGTATACGGAACGAGACGCCCAATCGCTATACCATCCGTGGTTTCATTAGTCCTGACGGCAAGTTGAAGGGGAAATGGCTTATGGGTCTTCCGATATGGGCCGAAGATGAGGGCATTATAGACGTCATGAAGGATCAGGACGTAAGGATTCTGATGATTAGCCCTCTCTGGGCCGCACACTTCCGCGAGCAGGAGAAGTTCATCAATGCCCTCATCGCTTCAGGCATCAAGATCATGATGTTGCCCTCATCTGCCAAGGAATGGGACGGGAAGAGCGAGCTTCGCTATAGTCAGTTGCACGAAGTTGACATCGAAGACTTACTGCCCCGCGACAAGATAGAGGTGGACATGCTGGCCATTGGCCGACAGTTGAATGCTTGCCGCATCCTCATCACCGGAGCAGCTGGCAGCATCGGCAGCGAGATAGTACGTCAGGTGATACGCTTCGAGCCAAAGGAGCTGATTCTCATTGACCAGGCCGAGACGCCGATGCACGACGTTAGGCGAATGATGGAAGAACAGTTCCCTGGCACTCCCTGCCATACCATCGTAGCAAGTATCACAAACAAGACATTCATGGAAGACATCTTCCGCCGCTTCTGCCCGGAATATGTTTTCCACGCGGCAGCCTACAAGCACGTGCCAATGATGGAGGACAATCCCGCCATGGCCATCCAGAACAATGTTTACGGCACACGCGTCATTGCAGACCTTGCTGTCAAATACGGCACGAGGAAGTTTGTGATGATTTCGACCGACAAGGCTGTGAACCCGACGAACGTGATGGGCTGCTCGAAGCGTATCTGCGAGATATACTGCCAGTCGCTCAACAAAGCTATTGAATCATCCCCCAGTTCTTTCCCTCAGGCAAACGGCAAACCTGCCTGCACACAGTTCGTCACAACACGGTTCGGCAATGTGCTTGGCAGCAACGGCAGCGTGATACCTATTTTCAGGGAACAGATTGCGAAGGGCGGCCCCGTAACCGTCACGCATCCAGACATCATCCGCTATTTCATGCTTATTCCCGAAGCCTGCAAGCTTGTTCTCGAAGCCGGCACTATGGGAAAGGGCGGCGAAATCTTTGTGTTCGACATGGGCAAGCCTGTACGCATTGCCGACCTCGCACAGCGCATGATTACTTTGAGCGGCGCCACCAATTGCAAAATTGAATACACTGGGCTGCGCGACGGAGAAAAGCTTTATGAGGAAGTGCTCAACGATGCCGAGCAAACGCTTCCGACGTCTCACTCTAAAATAATGATTGCCAAAGTGCGGGAGTACGACTATGAGGAGGTTCTCCGCAACGAAGAACGCCTGATTGAAGCCAGCTATACCTATGACGACATGGGCATTGTAAAGATTATGAAGGAAATCGTGCCCGAGTTCAAGAGCCGCCATTCAAAGTACGAAGCTCTGGACTAAAAGGTTCGCAGGGCTCCGCTTCTGGAGTTAAAGGAGATAAGGGAGTTTAGGAGTTAAGGGAGATAAGGGAGTTAAAGGAGATAAGGGAGATAAGGGAGATAAGGGAGTTAAAGGAGTTAAAGACGATACCATCTCTAATAGACTGTTATATTCCAAGAATCATCCGCAGTCAGCTATTGTCCTTAACTCCTTTAACTCCCTTATCTCCCTTAACTCCTTTATTGAATAAAATCCTTATTTGTTCGTTTGCATCAACACTCCCCATACAAGTGCATAGATGGCTATATCCATCATCACGATAAGCGGCATGGGGAAATGACATTGCCAAAGGGCATAGTTGATGACACAAATCAAAAGGAAGAGAGAGAGGATGCAGACCAGGGTGGCATGCATCGACAGTCCTGCTTTCATCAGGATGTGATGGATGTGGATTTTGTCTGGCTCAAAAATGCCATGCCCCGTAAAATAACGCTGCAATGCAACGCGGACCACATCAAGTACGGGGATGAGCAGCAACGTGATGGAGATGAGCATTTGCTTCTCGCCGCAATCGACTGGAGCCACGGGACGCATCATGCTCTTTATGCTCATATAAGCACAGACATAGCCAAGGAAAAGGCTCCCCGAGTCGCCCATGAATATCTTCAGCCCCCCGACAGAGCCAAAGACATTGAAGCACCAAAAAACAACTAACGACCCGACGATTGCCGCATTAAGCGATGCAATGGGAGGGGTTTCCGCAAACAATACCGTATAAGCTGTTAGGATGAGGATGCAAATGCCAGAAGAAAGGCCGTCGATGCCATCTATCAGGTTGATTGCATTCACGATAGTGAGTATCGCTATTACTGTCAGTGCATAGCCTATCACAAAAGGTATCTCGTGCAGTCCCAAAAGGCCATTGAGGTCTGTGATGACAAGATTGCACAATGGCAGGATAAGTGCAGCCAAGGCCTGAATAACAAACTTATGGGAAGCTTTCATGCCGTAGCGGTCGTCGATGAAACCTATCAGATAGATAATCAGTCCGCCTACAGTCATGGCAATCGTTGAGACGCCAAACACATATTCATCGCCTCCCAGCAGGACTGTCACCCACGAAGCCACGAAAAGCCCCAACACTGCTGCGGGCATAAAAATCAATCCTCCTAAGCGCGGTATCGGTTTGCTGTGCACCTTTCTCCCGTTAGGGAAGTCAAAAAGTTCAAAGTAGCGGCAAGCCTTAATGATATAAGGCAATCCAATAAGCGTTATTAACGCAGCAGACAAAAATGATGCTATTATGGGTAGTACGGATGTGTAGTTCATAAGAATTCTATGCTATGTGATTTTGACATTTCTAATACTTTCTGAATGTGAGGACGTCCTGACTGTTTGTCTTCAACATCATTTCGTTACTTGTCAGGACTTGAATCTGGAATATGCCATCTTCCGGCACGCCATAAGATGCGAGGGACGACATCGGAAGGATTTCGTCGTGCCCTGCTGATTTGTACTTTATGGGGTCATAGATGTAAACCTGCTCGGGACTGACCTTTAATGACGTACGGACATAGGGGAAGGACAATACACCATCTCCTTGCTTACGGAAACAGGCCATCTGCAGCTGGAAGCTATAGAATATCATGTCCTGCTTGGTTGCCTTCACCACATCGTCTTTGTCCCGCCATTCCGTCAGTTGCCACATGCCGTCCAGGTCGCCGTTGCAATCCCATTTGTTGCACGCCGTCAGAGCGATTATGGTTGCAGCGAGAACTACTATGCAGGATACCTTTTTCATGTTCTTCATCATTTGGATTTGCTTATCCATCCATCCCATGCAACGGCCAGCATGGCGCCGTTTGCTTTGCCCAAAAGCGTGCCGTGATTGAGCCCGTATGCTGCCGTTATGCTCAGTCCTTTTGTTTTCTTTGGCTTAAAGACAGCTTCCAAAAGCAGGAAATGGCCTTCGAGTGGGTCCATCACGGGCTTGTCATAGCACCCCCAATTCCTTTCGTACGTGTAGAGTGCCCTCCAGGAAAGCCAGCTTGTGGGATTTCCCTTGAGGCCGACATGATGTGCATTGACGCGTGTGTAGTACACGCCCAGCATATGATCCAAGCCAAAATAGCCGTTGTACATGGGCGATATGATGAGCGGATTGCCCATGACGAAGCCTCCATGCTGCCAGGAGCAATAGGTATGGCTCTTGTAGTAGGAATCGTTGGCACTTATTTGTTGCGGGTTCTCCGGTGTTGCATCATGAAAGATGGGTCCGCTTTGGTTCTTCGTGCCAATATGTTCATAGACGACATTGCTCACGTAAGGATTTTCCGGGAGGTTTATCTCGACGCCTAAGAGCATGTCTTTCCAGAAGCCATACTGCATTCCCAGTTGGCTATGATCCTCGAACAAATGGTCCATGTATCCGCCTACGCTCCATCCTTTGCCTGTCCAGTCCAAACGGACGTGCCATGAACCGACATGGTTGCCGACGGCATTGGAGAAGGCATCGTCGTTCACGTCGCCGCCGCTCGGGACAAGAGCTTTCAAGAAGCTACCGCCAAGCTTGACTCCCTGGGCGAGTTTCTCTCTTCTGTATCCTGACACATTATAACCTTTTCCGCCGAACTGGCAAGCCATTTCCAGTCCCCACTTCAGGGTCAGCGGGAACTTCTTCTCGTTGCCTATCTTTATGAGCAAGGCTTTCGAATGGAAGAGGCTGTTTTGTGTGTACTGGTAGTCCGTTCCGGCATTCCATTTCCGCTGCCATCTGTTGTCCGTATAGAAGCCGTAAGCGATATGTGCCTTGAAGGCAAGCCACCCTTTCGTGCCCGGGACATTCCAGAAGTCGGGCATCTCCAGCGAGACCTGCGGTATGGGGCGTGCATTGATGCCGAGGGTCATGCCGCCTGTGGTGAGTTCTGGGTTTTTCAGTTCCGAGGCTCTTTCTTTCTGGCCAATCGAAAGTCGCAGCATCTTCCACTGCACGTCGAAGAATGCCTGCTGGATGCAGAATTCGCTTTGGTTGCCGTATCCCGCCACGAGGTCTGCCCCGTAGCCAATGCGCCAGTTTCTCAGCGAGTCGGCGTCGACATCGCGCTTGATGTAAGCCCGAGCCTGAAACGTATTGTTACCGATGGCACCAAGGCCATATCTGTTGTTGGTGAACCAGAAAGGGGCATTGTCTCCCCCCCCTGCTGTTCCACGCAAGCTTGCGCCATATTGCACATCTTTCCAAAGACGGCTTATCTTCTGGGCCTCGAGGCCAAGGGGCACTGCTATGAGGCACAGGACTGCAACTATGGCGCACTTCGCTCTCATTCTTCGCTATTTGTTTTCAAGTGTTTCAGAAGCCTTTTGTTGAAGAGCCTTCTGTCTCTGTCATAAATCCATCCCCATTTGTTGAAGTACTTCACGACGCTGGAAATGTGGATGAGCGACAGGCGCCAATTATGGTACGAGAGGCGGCTGAAGCGGTGATAGATGCTCACCGAGGGGTAGAAGAGCGTCTTGTACCGTGCATGGAGGCGCCGCGTGAGGTCCGTGTCCTCGATATACATGAAGAAACGTTCGTCGAACAGTCCGACATCCTTCAGTGCGCTCATTCTCAGGAACATGAAGCATCCCGAGAGATACGGCACGTTCAGTGTCTTGTCATAGTTTGACTGTATCAACTCGAACCTGGCGTTTCTTTTGGCAATAAGTTTAGCGGGGAAAAAGAACCTGCCGAAAAGATCCAGAGGCGTCGGCAACAATTTTGCCAGACGCTGCACAGAACCATTCAGGAAAAGCACCTTCGGCATTATCTGAGCAATGGTTTCGTCCTGCTCCATCAGCCGCCACAGGGCAGGAATGACCTCGGCACCGAACCAGACATCGGGATTGACCACAAGATGATACTGACTGCCCTCGTCCATAGCCTGGCGCAGTGCTAAATTATGGCCACATCCGTAACCCAAGTTCGCTTGCTTGAGGTATTTCAGTTGAAAGCCTCTTGTCTCGTGTTTAAGGAACTCATCGTCCTTGCGCATGTACTCCTGCAACTCGTCTTCCAGACCCAGAAACGTGTCGCTATGGTCTATTATCCAGAGCTTCTGGACAGGCGAAATGAGCAGGCTTCGCAAGATGCCTTCCAAATCCAGCAAATTGTTGTTATATGTTACTATTGACGCTGTTATCATTGAAGAAGCCAATTATCGTACAAAGGTACGATAATATAACGTATTATACAAACTATTTATTGTACTTTTTGACCAAAATGTTAAACATTGCTAACAAACTTCTTTCGAACTTTATATTTTCCTAAAAGGCCAGAGACTCGGGTAACATGGCATAAAACCATAAGGCTCAACGATATACTTTGCATTCAGCTGTTTTTCTGGGAGCTTACTCCTCAGATATATCTGTTAAGGTTTCCAGCTCTTTATATAATTATGTGTAATCAGGCGAAACAGGACATGACGCAGCACGACGAACAGACAAAATGTAAGCCGCAAACGGCATATTAATTACAATATGACAGTCCTGTTTTTGACGCGAAGCGATGCAGTTTTGGTAAGAAAATGGTGGGAAAGCCATCTTTTGCGGTCGTGTTTGACAACGCGACGCTGGGTGTTGGACAACAAGGCACGCCTTGTTTGACATAAAGGCACGCTCTTATTGGAAATTTCCCGTGGGTTATTATCCAAGAATAAGCGGTGAAATGGGCAATTTTTAGTCATAAAAGTATGACTCTTACGAGCCAAACGCTCCAACGTAAATTGTATACCCCTATGCCTCAGCGTATTACAAATAAACGCTTCCGTCTCGTTGCCCTGTACCCAGGTACAGAGCGAGCAATTTCACGCCATTCTCGTGAGCTTAAGAAAAATCAGGATGTAAGCAGAAATGGTGATTTAATTGTCATTTTGTCACATCACAACTCTTTCGTGACGTGCTTGTCTATCTGCGATGCAATCTCGCCAGCCAGGGCAGCGTCGTACCCCACGCGAAGATGGATGGTGGGTCGTTGCTTGTCTTTCATTGCGATAACCACGGCATACTCGTCAACCGTATAGGGCGTCGCCATGTTCTTCATCATCACGCCCTCCATGTCGCTCAGCCGCATCTCCTCGCCGCAGACAATCACCTTGTCCAGCGCCTTGTAGAAGAGCATCAGGGCTTGCAACTCGTTGGCCCTCGTCGCGTTGAGCACCACTGCGTCGTCCGGCTGCCCATACTTCGCTTCGACCTCCTCGATAGTGGCGTAGGTGATGCGCTTCGGAGCAGCCTTTTCCAACCGATTGACGAAGAAATAACCAATGGGAATGGCAAGCAAAAGCAGCAACAGATAAGGCCCCGCATAGACGGCCAGCAGGATGATTGCTACGGCAGGAAGAATGATGGCTCGTTTCATAGCTTGGTTTAGAATTAAGAATTAAGAGTTAAGAATTAAGAATTGAATCGCAGCACAAAGATACGAAATAATTCTCAATTCTTCTTTCTTAATTATTGATTTTTAATTTATTTTTGTTTCGTCAGTCAGAGGCAAAGCGTCTGCCTCGTGACTCTCCACTTGTTTGATGTAATCGGAGGCGCGTTCGGAAGATATCACGCTGCGTCCCAGCCGGCGTTCCATCGTCCCGTCAAGCGACGCTTGCCGTCGGCAGCAGGCATTTTCAAAGCGTGACAATTTGTCACGGTTTCATTTCCCTCCGCTTTCAGCCTTTGCTTCAGCTTTCGCCAATACGCAGTCGCATCAAGGCTCTCAGTTAAAACTTGTACTATATCCACGATGGCAAAGTAGTACTTCTCCTGCTCTGCATCCCAAACAATGCGGACTTTCTTTCCTTCGAACAGTTGTATGGCGAAATTCTCATTCATAGTTACATCTCCTTTCCGCCTGCAAAGTTACGAAATAAAGCTGAAAGAACAAAGAAAATGAAAAGGCAAAAAAACTATGAACTATGGGTTCATAACTCTGAACTTTTTTGTATCTTTGCAGGCGAAACGCTCTATGACAGAAATTACTCAAGTAGTGAATTACCATCGCACATGCGGCCTGAAAGGCCATCAGCACATAGCCCAGGGCATCGCCCTGGGTAAGAAGGTAATTACAGAAAGCGCCCTGCAAGGGCAAAAGCTTTTGCCCCGTCTGGGCGATGAATGGTGAAACAATCCAACACCCAGGGCGCTGCCCTGGGCTCTATGCTTGTAGGCCTTTCAGGCCGAAATGAAAACAAACAGACGAAGCAGAATATAAATATAATAAGGTATGGGAAAGTTTAGTTTGATGGCATTGCCCTACGAGGCAGATGCCCTGCAGCCAGTAATCAGTAAGGACACGATTGGTTTCCACCACGGCAAGCATCTTGCCGCCTACGTCAATAACCTCAACGCTCTGCTGCCCGGCAGCGGATTCGAGGAGGCAAGCCTCGAGGAGATTGTCTGCAAGGCAAGTGGCGGCATTCTCAATAATGCGGGACAGATCTTGAACCACGAACTTTACTTCAGCCAATTTAGGGGAAAGGAAGCCTCCCTTTTAAGGGGAGGTTTGGTAGGGTCTGCTATTAAACGCGACTTCGGTTCGTTCGAGGCCTTCAAGGACGAGTTCCAGAAGAAAGGAGCCAGTCTCTTTGGCTCGGGTTGGGTGTGGCTCTCGGCAGACAAGGACGGCAAGTTGGTCATCACGCAAGAGCCGAATGCCGCCAATCCCGTGCAGAAAGGCCTCAAGCCCTTGCTGACCTTCGATGTCTGGGAACATGCCTACTACCTCGACTACCAGAATCGTCGCCCCGATCACCTCGCCGCGCTTTGGCAAATCGTTGACTGGAACGTCGTAGAGGGAAGGTATAAACGATAAGGTTACAAGGTTATAAGGTTTTCAGGTCGCTTCGCTTTCTGGTTTTAAGGTGAAGATGCTTGATTGCTTCAAAACCTCACAACCTTATAACCTCACAACCTCATAACCTCAAAAGGCCTATGGAAGAAGTAAAGATATATCATTCTCTCTGGCGGATGCTGCTGCTATTTTTGGGAAGCATCCTCT
>CAMKTM010000090.1 GCA_946415695.1 uncultured Prevotellaceae bacterium
TTTTCATCGCTCCGCCTGCGCCTGAGGCTTGCCGAAGAACTCACGTTATTTAACTTCATCTTATAACTCCCGAAACTTAAATTAGTAATTATAATGTGAGTTCGACGAGATACCGTGCCTCGATTGCAAACAAGGCGTGCCTTGTTGACAATAAAGGCGTGCCTCGTTGACAATAAAGGCGTGCCTCATTGACAATAAAGGCGTGCCGCGTTGACAATAAAGCCGTGCCGCGTTGACAATAAAGGCGTGCCTCGATTGCAAACAAGGCGTGCCGCGTTGATAATAAAGGCGTGCCTCGTTGATAATAAAGGCGTGCCTCGTTGATAATAAAGCCGTGCCTCGTTTTTTATATTTCTTGTCTGGGGAAATTATTTGGTCATTACCTGCACACCCGACACCATCGGCATTTAGAATGAATAGCTATTGGCAGGGGCTTGGAACCGAAGGTCGACGAAGTCAGCGCCCTGGGCTGACAGCTTTTGGCCTTTCAGGCCGAATTTACCGGACAGCATTGATAGAGAATAGGGAATGCAAAATGCAAAAAAAGCAAGGGGCAGGAAGTATTCTCTTGCTCCCTGCCCCTTGCTCCCTGCTCCTTGCTCCTGCTCCTGCTCCCTGCCCCTTGCTCCCTGCTCCTTTACTCTACTTGCTTTGGCAGGAACTTGTTCAGCATCAGGCTCCCCACGACTGCACTGGCGATGGAGCCGCAAAGGATGCCGAGTTTTGCATCGTTCAGTAGCTCCGCATGGTCGGCACCGGAATAGCTCAGAGCCGCCATGAACATGCTGACTGTGAAGCCGATGCCGCAAAGCATGCAGATACTCGAGAACGACTTCCAGTTGGCATTCTCGGGCATTTGGATGATGCCCAGCTTGATGCCAAGCCACGAGAAGCTCAGCACACCGCAGAACTTGCCTATAAGCAGGCCAAGGAACACTGCCAGGCCGACTCCCGAGAAGAGGTTCATCAGGCTCATGCCCTCAAGGTTCACACCTGCATTGGCAAAGGCAAAAAGCGGGATGATGTGGTAGTTGACCGACATCTTCAGGATGTCCTCCATGTCCTGAAGGGGGCTGATGAGGTGGTCACTGGACGATTCGACGCTCTTCAGCATCGCTATCTCCTCGTCAGAAAGAACGACGGGCTTGTTGCGGTCGGCTCGTGTGACGACGGTAGAGGGGAAGTGGTCGAGCTGGTGACGGATGCGTTCGATGTAGAACTTCGTGCCGCTCGGTATGTTGGCGGGTGTGCAGAAAGCCAGTATGACGCCTGCTATCGTGGCATGGATGCCGCTCCCGAGCATGAAATACCATAGCACGAGCCCGGTGTTGAAGTAGAACGCCTTGGTGCGTATGCCTCGCCAGTTGCCGATGCAAAGCACCACTACTGTCACGGCGGAAGCCAACAAATACCCGAGGTCAAGATGTTCGGTATATCGGATTGCGATGACCAGTATGCCCCCCAGGTCGTCGGCTACGGCAAGTGTTGCAAGGAAAACCTTCAAGCCTATCGGGCAGCGTTTGCTGAAAATGCTCAGGCAGCCCAGCGAGAAGGCAATGTCCGTTGCCATCGGGATGGCCATACCTCGCTCCATTACCGGATTCTTGGGACAAATCAGGAAGAAGACGATGACAGGAATTATCATTCCTCCGCAGGCTCCAATGACCGGCGCAAGCGCTTTCTTCACGCTCGACAACTCTCCGCAAAGCACTTCGCGCTTTATCTCAAGCCCCACGCTCAAGAAGAAGATGGCCATGAGGTAGTCGTTGATGAACTGCCCCAAAGTCAAAGCCTTGCCGCCATGGCTGAAGAAGTTGAAGTCACCGAGGCTGACGCTTACGGGCAATTCCCAAAAGTTTCGATAAATGTCGCCATAGGGGCTGTTGGCCACAATGAGAGCCGCCACTGTTGCTATCACCAGAAGTACGCTGCTGCTCACATACTTGCGGAGCATACTAGTAAAAGGATAATTATTTTCCACTTTAATAATTTTACAATTTGACAATTTTCGACTTATGTACGATATAGTAATAATAATGGGGAGTTATGAAGAGCCGATAGTAATGTTCCCATCATAACTCCTAATCATTTCACTTTTCACTTTTCACTTTTTGGGTTAGAGGGGGGCTGGTCTTTTTGACGTCGAAGAGGTAGGAGACTTTGGCGATGATGGTGCTGTTGGCGCTTCGCCCGAAGGGGTCTTTCTTTGTGTTTGAGAAGATGTCGCTCAAGCCGTAGAAATAGCGCCCTTCCACGATGAAGCGGTGCCCGCTTTTGGTGCTGAACTCCAGTCCAAGTCCGCCCGTTATGCCGTACTCGAACTTACGCTGCACTTTCAGGTCGTGCTGGTCCGAGCGGCCAGCAAGTTGTGCGGAGTAGAATCGTGCGCCGTCTTTCTCGGCCTCTCCTATGCAAAAACCCAATTGAGGCCCAACGACGAGGAAGCCTTTCAAGCCACCCCGCTCGCGTCCGTAGCCAAGGCTGGCGAGCAGAGGGACGTTCACATAGTGAATGGTTCGCTGATAACCTTTTTCGCTTGTTTCATTATTTTCTTTCCATCCGACTGAAGTAAAGTTGATTTCGCCCTGAAAGCCGCAATGCAGGCTGAAGTATTTCTCGCAGATGTAGCGTGCGGTGATGCCGACGGTGGGACCGACCTTCATCTTCTGCTTAATGGTGGGGTTGAAGGAAACGGAGTTCAAAACGATGCCTCCGTTCAGGCCAACGCTAAGGTCTGTACGTTGCTCTCCAACTTGTGCAAAGAGGAAATGAACAGTGAAGAACGAAAGGAGAAGGGCAAGGGCGAGGCGTCTCATTTGTTATCTGATTAGTTCAATTTTGCTCTCGGGAGTAAAGTGTATGAAGAGGACGAAGCTGTTGGTGAAGCTCATGCCGAAGCCTGCCCCCGAGGTGTTACGCTCGAATTGGAACCAATTCTGATAAGGCTCCTGCTGTATGCTGCTTTGCATCTGCTCGAAGGTGTCGCCAAGGCTGCTGATGCCCGACAGGAAATAATGGCCGAGGTCGAAGCCCAAAGCGGCATAGCGAGGGCTTGTTGCTGCCATGGGGCTTCGGAAATTCTTCTCGTAGCTGCGCTGGAAATGCCGCGTTCTGTCGCTCAATACATTATAATAATATGGGCTTATGATGTGGGCATCGAAGGTAAAGAAGTCGCTCAGAAGCCGCTCTGTCTCCTCGTGCCATTCGGGATAGCCCAGCAGGGAGAGGCGGTAAGCTGGCCGTTTCTGACGGAAGTCCTTGAGATGCGACAGCAGGATATTGAGCGAGCGTATGCTACTGTCGTCGAGGACAATTACATTGTCGTGGAACTGGTTGAAGGCAGATTCGTAAGCGAAGTCATCGCCTTCAAGTTCAAGGATGCGGGGCGCAATTTTTCGCTGGGCCATGTTCTGAACAATGACATCTGTAAGTGCCTTGCCTCGGTTGTCGGGATTGCCACTGCGAACGATGACATAATTCTTGTCGGCATAAAAGGTCATCAACTTCTTTGCCGCGGCGTCGAAGAGTATCGTGCTCGGAGCTGTGGCATTATAGACGAGAGGATAGTCGAGCAAGGGCTGTCCGTTCCAGAAGGGCAGGACAAGGCGGATACCCTGTTCCTTGCAGACCTCGGCCAAAAGGGGTGTCTGCGTGGCGGAAGGCGGGCCGAAGAGCACGTCGAAGCCGTTGCAGTTGGAGAGCAAAGGCTCTATCTGAGCGACGGTGGTGCCGCAGTCCCAAGCATAGATGTCAAGGCTGATGCCGGATGCCCGAATGCTGTCTGCAGCCATAAGCAGCCCCCGATAGAACTCCACCATGTTCTTGTCGCTGAACGGCAAGAGGACTCCGACTTTCAGGCTCGGGATAGCGGTGCGAATAGTGGGAGGCAAAGGTTTCTCCTGCTCTTCCACAGGTTCGGCCACTTGTTCCGGCTTCTTTGGGATAATCAGGAGGGTGCCCTTCTTGAGTTTCTTCCTTTTGACATCGGGATTGGCACTCTGCAGTTCGAGGACGGAAACGCCGTGGCTGGCTGCCACGCTCTCCCATGTCTCGCCCTTGACGACTGAATGCATGTCCCCAAGCGTCGAAAGCATGTCTTGTCCGGCCAAAAACCTTGGACAAAGACAGATTATAAGTATTAAAATGCGTTTCATTTATGCAAAGGTACAAAATAATTCATAATTCATTGTTCATAGTTGAGAATTATTTTGTACTTTTGCAGAAAATATGCCTAAGATGAAGTGTTTTTTCTTCTTTTTCCTTGCAATTATGCCCCTTTTGACATGGGCGCAAGTGCCTACAATCACCCCCACAGCCACATATTACATGACCAAAGATAATCAAGAGGAATCTGGGGTCATCTCGGCAGACCCGAATGCAGAGCCAGCGCCTCCTCTGAACGCACCTGTTCGCGTCGTTTTCCAGGCAAATCCTTCAAGGCCATTCCCCGAGGGCTATAGTGACTATGTTCATTACGACTGGACGATAAAGGGCACCCACATCGACAGGAAGAATAGAGACGACCCAGAAGATGTCCCTGAAACGAAGGACATTTCCTACAAACGCAATGAAGAGGAGTTTGAACTGACGCTTAATGAAAGCGGAACGTATGTGGTGGAACTTCGCGCTATCTTCTATGACGAAGGGGGAAGCAACGTCCTTTATGAGTTCCCGGAAGAAGGTGAAGGAAACAATAGCATTACATTCACTATTACCGAAAGCCAGTTGGAGTTTCCCAACGGCATCTCGCCCAACGGCGACGGACACAACGACGAGCTCAAGCCCAAAGATGGCTTCAAGAGCATCGTTTCCTTTCATGCCGTCATCGTCAATCGCTGGGGGCAGAAGATTTATTCTTGGGACAATGTGAATGGTTCCTGGGACGGCAAGCATAATGGCAAAGTTGTGAAGGACGGCGTCTATTTCCTTCACGCCACGGCCAAAGGCAGCGACGGCTACGAATACAACATCAAGAAGGCTATCAACGTCATCTCCGGCTACAACAACGGCGAGAACAACGGTAGTACAGAAGAATAGGGAGGAAGACGAAAAAGGTGAAAAGGTTGAATGCCGAAAAGATAAAGGTGGAAGGTGCTCGCGTCCACAACCTCAAGAATGTGGATGTCGATATTCCCCGTAACAGCCTGACCGTCATTACCGGTCTTAGCGGCAGCGGCAAGTCCTCTTTGGCATTCGACACTATTTATGCCGAAGGCCAGCGCCGCTACATCGAAACGTTCAGCGCTTATGCCCGCAACTTCCTTGGCGGGATGGAGCGGCCCGATGTTGATAAGATAACAGGCTTGAGCCCTGTCATCAGCATCGAGCAGAAGACGACGAACAAGAACCCCCGAAGCACGGTAGGCACGACGACCGAGATTTACGACTTCCTGCGCCTGCTTTACGCCCGAACCGCCGAAGCTTATTCGTACGTCAGCGGCGAGAAGATGGTTCGCTATACCGAAGAGCAAATCATCGACCTCCTTCTGAAAGACTATCTTGGCAAGCGCATCATTTTGTTGGCGCCACTCGTCAAAAACCGCAAGGGACACTACAAGGAGCTCTTTGAGACCATTCGTCGCAAAGGCTATCTTTACGTTCGCGTGGATGGCGAGATGCAGGAGGTGGTGCCCGACATGAAGCTCGACCGCTACCGCAACCACAGCATAGAAGCCGTCATCGACCGCCTCCGCATTCAGGACAAGGACGACAAGCGGCTCATACAAAGCGTTGCCATAGCCATGAAGCAAGGTGAGGGCGAAATGCTCGTCTGCGATATGGACACGAACGAGGTGCGCCACTACAGCAAGTTCCTCATGTGCCCCACCAGCGGCATTTCCTATCACGACCCTGCACCCCACGATTTCTCGTTCAACAGCCCTCAAGGCGCCTGCCCTTTCTGTAAGGGACTTGGCTACGTTCATGTCATCGACCGCGGCAAAGTCATTCCCGACCCCTCACTTTCTCTTCGGAGCGGCGGCTTCGCACCGCTCGGGAAGGCCAAGCAAGCCATGATATTCTGGCAGGTGGAGGCTGTGCTCGAGCTGTACGGCTGCGACATCGACACGCCGCTCGGCGAAGTGCCCGACGAAGCCATCGGAGAAATCCTGGAAGGCAGCCCCCAGCGGCTTCGCATCCCTGCCTCCAAGGCAAAGACCACAAACGACATCTATACCAACTTCGACGGCTTGGTGAAATACATCGAACAGATGAAGGAAGCAGAGGTCGGCGTGGCGGCACAGAGATGGGCAGAGCAATTCAGCGGCATTTGCGAATGTCCCGAATGCAAGGGGCAACGGCTGAAAAAAGAATCCCTGCATTTCCTGCTCGACGGCAAGAACATCGCAGAGGTGTCCGCCCTCGAGCTCACGCAGCTCCACGAATGGCTCGAAGGACTGGAGAGCCGCATCAGCGAACGCCAGCGAGCCATCTCCGCGGAGATTATCAAAGAGATTAAAACCCGCCTGCAGTTCCTCCTTGACGTAGGCCTCGACTATCTCACGCTTTCCCGCCCCTCGATGAGCCTCTCGGGAGGCGAGAGCCAGCGCATCCGTCTCGCCACGCAAATAGGGAGCCAGCTCGTGGGCGTCCTCTACATTCTCGACGAACCCAGTATCGGCCTCCACCAGCGCGACAACATCAAGCTCATCCGCTCACTCAAAGCGCTGCGCGACGCGGGCAACACCGTCATTGTCGTCGAGCACGACCGCGACATGATGGAGAATGCCGACTACATTGTCGATATTGGCCCCCTTGCAGGGCGTCGCGGCGGAGAAGTCGTATTTCAGGGCACCTACAAGGACATGCTGAAGACCGACACCCTGACGGCAAGGTATTTGAAAAACGAGGAGTTAGTGGTTAGAGGTAAGAGGTTAGAGAATACTTTTGGCTCCGAAGCCAGCATCCCAAACAATCCTCTAACCTCTAACCTCTCACCCCTAACCACCTTAACCCTTTGTGGCTGCACAGGCCACAACCTCAAGAACGTCAATCTGGAGATTCCCCTTGGAGGTCTCGTCTGCATCACAGGCGTTAGCGGCAGCGGCAAGAGTTCGCTCATCAGCGAGACGCTCTACCCCGTCCTCAGCAAGCATTTCTACCACTCCCTCACAGAGCCTCTGCCCTACAGCGCCATTGAGGGGCTGGAGCTTATCGACAAGGTCATCAACGTGGACCAGAGTCCCCTTGGGCGGACGCCTCGCTCCAATCCTGCCACCTATACCGGCGTCTTCATGGACATCCGCAACCTCTTCGTCGAACTGCCCGAAGCCCGCATCCGCGGGTACAAGCCCGGACGCTTCTCGTTCAACGTCAAGGGCGGGCGATGCGAAGCGTGCAGCGGCAACGGCTACCGCACCATCGAGATGAACTTCCTGCCCAGCGTTTTTGTCCCTTGCGAGGAATGCCGAGGCAAACGCTACAACCGCGAAACACTCGAGGTGCGCTACCGAGGCAAGAGCATTGCCGACGTGCTCGACATGACCATCAACCAAGCCGTCGAGTTCTTTGCAGGCATCCCCACAATACTCAATAAAATAAAGGTGCTGCAGGAGGTCGGCTTGGGTTACATCAAGCTTGGACAGCCCAGCAGCACTCTTTCGGGAGGCGAGAGCCAACGCGTCAAACTTGCAGCCGAACTTAGCCGCCGGGACACGGGGCGCACCCTCTACATCCTCGACGAACCGACCACGGGGCTCCATTTCGAAGACATACGCGTCCTGCTCGACGTCCTTCGAAAGCTCGTAGAGAAAGGCAATACCGTCATCGTCATCGAGCACAACCCCGACATCATTCGGGCTGCCGACTGGCAAATCGACATGGGACCAGGCGGCGGACACAGCGGCGGACAGATTCTCTACAGCGGCACACCTCTTCCGCAGACTTCCTCTTCCAAATAATTCCATACCGACTGCACCATCCGGCACAAGCCTTTCGTACGGGGCAGCACGGGGCGTTGTTTGCTTGTACATGTAAAAGCAATTGCTTGTACATGTAGAAGCAATTGCTTTTACATGTACAAGCAAAGAATGCACTGTGGGGTAAAAAGGAAAAAGGCGGGGGAGACGAGACGCATAAAAAGACGTTTGCGTCTGCCGTAAAACGGTCTTCAACAAAAAACTTTCTCGCTCATCTCTTGGCGGTGAGGGAGTTTTTTTGTATTTTTGCAGACGTGAAAGCGTAAATCAAAAACAAACCATAAGCTAAGACATCGTTAAATGGCAAATTGCATCGATTGCTTCATCCCCTGGCAGAGCGACGAACAGGTCAAGGGAACTTTGGAGAACCTGAAGGCAGAGCCCGAAGTGCAGAGCATCAACTTCCTGCGCGAGGACGGACCCGGCAACACCCAAACCATCAAACGCATTGCCGAAACAGCAACGGCCCCCTATACATTATTATATATTAAGTACGACACCCTGCAACTCGGCTTCCACGCCCTGACCAGACTGCTCACCATCGCCGAAGACAGCCAGGCGCTGATGATGTACAGCGACCATATGACTATAGGGGCTGGGGGCAGGGGGCAAGGAGCAAGGAGCAAGGAGCAAGAGGAAACCAACAGGTATAAGGAGCAAGGAGCAAGGAGCAAGGAGCAAGAGAATACCAATTGCCAGAGCTATCCTCCTGCCCCTTGCCCCTTACCCCTTGCCCCTAAAGAAAACCCCTGCCCCTGCCCCTTAATCGACTATCAGCTCGGCTCCGTTCGCGATGACTTCCAGATGGGTTCCGTCCTGCTCTTCCGGACAGAAGTGCTGAAAGAGTACGTCAGCCAAGAGAACCTCCACAACTACCAGTTCGCAGCCCTCTACGACCTCCGGCTCTTCATCAGCCGAAAGCAACTCCCCCTGCACATCGACGAGTTCCTCTACACCGAAGTGGAATACGACACACGTCTGAGCGGAGAAAAGCAGTTCGACTATGTTGACCCCCGCAACCGAAACCGTCAAATAGAAATGGAACGGGCCTGCACCCGACACCTCCGCGCCCTGAACGCCTACCTGCACGGCGATGAGTACGACGAAGTGAACCTCTCGGAAGGAGAGTTCGCCGTCGAGGCATCCGTCGTCATCCCCGTCCGCAACCGCGAACGCACCATCGAGGACGCCATACGCTCGGCACTCGCGCAAGAGACATCCTTCCCCTTCAACGTCATCGTCATCGATAACCACTCCACCGACGGTACGACGGAAATCATCGAGAGAGTGAAGAGTGAAGAGTTAAGAGTGAAGAGTGAAGAGTTAAGAGTGAAGAGTGAAGAGTTAAGAGTGAAGAATGACAGTAACAACTCTGGCGGTAACTCTGATTCT
>CAMKTM010000091.1 GCA_946415695.1 uncultured Prevotellaceae bacterium
TATGCTTTTGGCACAAAGACACGCTTTTTATGCGCTGAACGTTTTTCTCTTTGCACTTTTTGTTGTAACTTTGCACCCGCATTAGAAAAGGTGAAAAGTAAGGCCCCACTCTAATGTCCCCTCTCTAAAGAGAAAACACCCTCCCATAAGGGAGGGTTGGGGATGGTCTCCCCCCTAAAACCTTAAAAGGGAGGGCTGAGGAGGGTCTGGTAAATGATTAAATCATAAATTAGAAAGCAACATGAGAGTAGCAATTGTAGGCGCAAGTGGTGCCGTAGGACAAGAATTCCTGCGAGTATTGGACGAGAGAAACTTCCCCATCGACGAACTGCTGCTGTTCGGCAGCCAGCGTAGCGCGGGACGTAAATACACATTCCGGGGCAAGGAGATAGAAGTGAAGCTTCTGCAGCATAACGACGACTTCCGGGGCGTCGATATAGCCTTCACCAGTGCCGGAGGCGGCACAAGCAAGGAGTTTGCCGAAACCATCACCAAGCACGGAGCCGTAATGATCGACAACTCCAGCGCCTTCCGCATGGACGAGGACGTGCCTCTCGTGGTGCCTGAATGCAACGCCGAGGACGCGCTCAACCGTCCGCGAGGCATCATAGCCAACCCCAACTGCACCACCATCATGATGGTCGTGGCCCTGCAAGCACTCGAGAACCTGTCGCACATCAAGCGCGTTCACGTGGCCAGCTACCAGGCAGCCAGCGGAGCAGGAGCAGCAGCCATGGCAGAACTCTACGAGCAGTACCGCCAAGTGCTGGCCGGCGAGAAGCCCACAGTCGAGAAGTTCGCCTATCAGCTCGCCTTCAACGTCATCCCGCAGATTGACGTCTTCTGCGACAACGGCTACACGAAGGAGGAGATGAAGATGTATAACGAGACCAAGAAAATCATGCACACCGACTGCGAGGTGAGCGCCATGTGCGTCCGCGTCCCCAGCCTCCGCTGCCACAGCGAAAGCGTCTGGGCCGAGACAGAACGCCCCGTCAGCGTAGAAGAGTTCCAGAAGGCAGTCAGGAACGGCAAAGGACTGCAGTTGGAAGACAATCCATTTGGAGTGAAGAGTGAAGAGTTAAGAGTGAAGAATAAAAGTAACCAATCAGATGGCAAGAGTAACTCAGATTCTTCACTCTTCACTCTTCACTCTTCACTCCCCTACCCCATGCCGCTCTTCCACGAGAACTGCGACGACGTCTTCGTAGGCCGCGTCCGCAAGGACCTTGCCAACCCCAACGGCATCACCTTCTGGCTCGTCAGCGACCAGATAAAGAAAGGCGCCGCTCTCAATGCCGTGCAGATTGCCGAATACCTCATCAGCGTCGGCAACATAAAATAAAGTCAAGAAAGAACACACACTTCTCTAAATTTTGCCCCTTCCGGCATTCAGCAGAATGTCGTGAAGGGGTTTTTTCGTTTTATTAAACTTTATTTTTTCACCTCTTAAATCATTTTTTTTATAGTTTCCTTTGCAATATAATAAAGAAATGTGTAACTTTGTGGCAAAATATGTACAATTAACCTAATTTATTAACTAAATTCTACAAGTTATGAAGAAACATTTTCTATTTCTCGCTACGCTTGTGCTTGGCTTAGGACAGCTATTCGCTGACGAAGTCACTTTCAAAGTAAGTGACCTGAAGGCTACGCTTCCAGCTTCCAACACAAACATCGCTGTGCCGTATGCATGGAAGACTTCCCCCTACCATGTAACAGCAACCATCGAAAGAGTCGATGGTACGAGCACCACACTTGGTGTTGGCACGGTTATTGGGCTCGATGCCAACTACAAGGTAACTGTTTCTGTGGCAGGTGCAGGTACGCTGAACAGTATTAAGTTCACCACCAACCCTGCAGGTCAGAGGACAAATGCCACGGCCAGCACTGGCACATTCGCCAGCGGCACATGGACACCCGAAGAAGGCACAACACCCTCTTCCGTGACTTTCACCTGCACAAGCAACTTCCGCTTGACACAGATTGCGGTAGATTACACGCCCGACGGCGGCTACACGCCCGATGTACCAGGAACTGGCTTCACAGAACCCTTCGAGGCTACACCCGTTGATAGCAAAGCATCCTACACAGGAAACGACCCCTACATCTACGACAAGTCTTCTCTGAAGTTCTATGCCCTCAACACCAATGGCGAGTATGAAGAGTATGGCGTCGTTACAGAGGTCAACACACTGAAGGTGGCTGGTAATGCCATTACCGAGATTGAGTCTATCAAGAGCACCAACAATGCCTACATCAACCTCAACTACATCCCCAAGGCTAACTCAAAGGCTATCTGCACAATAAATGCAGAGACAGGTGGTGATTGGAAGGCTATCTACGGCTGCGGCTACTACGAAAACGGATGGAAGGACCGCTTCTGCTTCTTCACAACCAATGCCACCATCAACCTCGGCGGTGAGACAGGCAACAGAGACGCAATGGCATACGGACGTAAGATTGTCACCGTCCTTGACGCTGTTGCAGGCAAGATGGATATCTTTGAAGCCGACGGCACGACACTCATCGGCACAATCACCGACTCTCCCAAGACCGCAGACTGCAAGACTCCGCTCTATGTCTTTGCACAGAACAAGGACGTTCCCAACGGCGGCAAGCAGACTGACTGCTACAACACACTCACTACCCTCTATGGTCTCCAGCTCTATGAAGGCGAGACACTTGTCATGGACCTCGTTCCCGCCATCAACGGCGAAGGCAAGGGTGGCTTGAAGGACAAGCTCACAGGCACATTCTACGGCTCAGCCAACAACGACGAGTTCCAGCTCAGTGCCGACGGCCAGGCAATGGTTGGCGAAGCAGGCATCACAGCTTACGAAGGCAAGATTGTCATCTACAACAACCACGAGTACGAGTACTTCAATGGAAGTTGGGTTGACAGAGGCGAAATGGCTTATCAGGCAGTATCTGAAATTGGCACTGACTATAAGAACCTCTCCAACTGGAACTATCCCGGCTCTGCTTACGACGCAACCTTCGGCGTGAACGCCTTCGACGGCACAACGAACACCCTCAATCCCTACGAAGGCAAGGGCGGATGGGAACCCCTCTCGTTCAAGATTACCGGTCTAACAAAGGGTGAAAGCTACCGCGCATCCTTCAACTACACAGGCACCGCCTGGCACTCTTGGAGTTCATACACTGTTCTGCCCTTCTTCGTGCTTGACAACGAGAACATGCCGGACAACGCATTCAACAATCCCAGCGCAGCTCTTGGTTACATTGCTCTGCCCAACACAGAGACAACGAACCAACCTTACTCTACAGTCTTCACCGCTAACCACAACTATGCGCTGCTGTGCATCCAGTTCGGCGTTGTTGACGATGGCAGCCACGACCCCGCATTTGCATTCAGCTTCGGCAACATCAACGTCGAGAAACGCGTACTGCCACAGGCATACAATGCTATCGACTGGGCTGACCCCGTGAAGTACACACCGCTCGAATACATCGAGGCCATCAGTCAGGCTCGCGAGAATCCATTCACACTGCCTTACATCCCTGTTACCGCTACAGAGATTGACACCAAGTTCCAGGTTTATGATACATCTTCTGGCTGGTGCGGCATCTTCTCTGCACGTAACATATATGCTGGCTCAGGCATCTCCCTCTACATGAATGGTGACAGAGCTCACTTCGGTTACTTCACCGGTGGCACAACAGGTGGTGGTGACAACTTCGCTCCCTTCAGCCTCAACACCGATTATGAGGTTCAGGCCGACGTTACAAAGTTGGTTGTAAATGGTGAGACATATAATACAGGCAACACTGTTACAAATGCTACTACACGTCAGTTGTCTCTCTTCTCAAATCCTGAATGGGACAACCCAATGCGTGGTCGCTTCTACTACTGCAACATCAGCGAGGCAGGTGAGACCCTCTACAACTTCAAGCCCGTGATGCGTCACGATGGTAAGTTCGGCTTCTACGACAAGGCTTCGCGCATCTTCGTTCAGCCCGTTCAAGGCAACTACAACGGCTACGGCTACCAGAAGCTCACCGACCAGGCATACGTTACTTATAATACTGAGACACGCATCGTCATCGTAGGCACCACCGCTCAGTTCCTGCCCGACGTGCAGAACCTCGACGGCGCAACCTTCACCTGGACATCTGCCGACGAGACCATCGCTACCGTTGCTGCCGACGGTACTGTGACCGGCGTTAAGGCTGGCAAGGTAACGATTACCGTCACCACCGATGCCGACCAGGGCTGGACTGCAAGCTATGAGCTGACAGTCTCCGAGCCTAACTACGTCCGCAAAGACGTGAACAACGTAGGCTACGCAGTCGTAACTGGTGGCAACGGTTGGGGCGACTCACCTGTTGCTAACCTCGTCGACAACGATGCACGCACGAAGTTCGGTTGCTCTGGTGCAGGCGATGCATGGGCAATCATGATTGCCAGCGAACCCGTTGCCGTGCAGCAGTACAGCTTCGTAACCGGTGCTGACACATACAACTATCCCGCCCGCAATCCCCGCAGCTGGAAGCTCGAAGGTTCTAACGACAACCAGACATGGACACTCATCGACGAGCACAACGACTTTGACGCTTACAAGATTCATAGCGTAAATAAGCAAGAGTTTGAATTCCCTGTTAACGGAACCGAGACCTTCAAGTTCTTCAAGTTCTCTGCAACAAGCACAGGCGATGGCTTCCAGCTCGGTGAGTTCTGGATTAACCCCCAGGCACACAATTTTGCTGAAAACGATGAATTACGCGTTGAAGCAACCTGCACAACAGAAGGCAAGGTGGTTTATGAATGTGACGATTGCCACGCTCTGTATGTTAAACCGATTTATCCTACAGGACACATCTATGCAAATGGTGTCTGCACAATTTGCTCTGCTAAGGCTTCTGAGGTTGTGCTCCTGCCTAACGGCCAGGACAATGCATACGCTATCAAGTTCCGCCATCAGGCAGGTGTCAGCGACAACGAGTTTGAAGACATCGAAGCTGGTTGGAACGAAGCAGACTTCGACGACTCCAACTGGGATGAATTGATGATGCCTATCGGTGGCATGGGTTATGATAACGGCGCTCGCAATGGTGCTAAGTTCAACACCATTTGGTTCAACGACTACAACACCTACTGGTTCCGTCGCACCTTCTGGATTGATAATCCTTCTACTATCACCAAACTGACAGTTAAGGCTCTCCACGATGATGACTATGCTATCTTTGTCAATGGCACAAAGGTATTCGCAAGAACTGGTTGGACCGACGGAACAAACTGGGAAGCGACAGAAGTAGATCCTTCCTTGCTCGTTGCCGGTCAGAATGTACTTGCTGTTTACGTTGAACAGAACTGGGGCGGTGCTTACTGCGACTTCAGCCTTGAAGCTAATGTCGGTGCTAAGGTTACTGTTAGCGATGCTGGCTATGCCACCTTCGTTGCTCCCTGCGACGTTGACTTCACTGGCAATACAGCCGTAGCAAAGGCTGCCACATTCGACGGCTCATACGTTCAGCTCGCTGACGTTACCACCGTTCCCGCAGGCACAGCTGTTGTAGTGAAGGCTGATGAAGGCACATACACCGTGCCCGCAACTACCGATGCTGTTCTTGGTGCTACCAATGAACTTGTCGCAGCAACTGCTAATGTTACTGCCGACGGCACTCAGTACATCCTCGCTAAGCAGAACTCAACCGCTGGCTTCCAAAAGGCAACCACTAACACCACCATTCCTGCTGGCAAGGGCTATCTGGTAATTAGTGCTCCCGTTAAACCCTTCTATCCCTTCGGTGAGGACGATGCAACTGGCATCAACGGACTCGCTAACGATAACCTCAACGACGTTATCTACAATGTTGCCGGCCAGCGCCTCAACAAGACGCAGAAGGGCGTGAACATCATTGGTGGCAAGAAGGTGCTGAAGTAAAACAGACCCTCTCCCCTAACCCCTCCCCCTCACTGGGGAGGGGAAAAGGGAAGGCATTATTACATAATTAAATAGTAAATAAGATTATGAAAAAGTATATTTGTCCTGCCATCGAGATTAACGAGGCACAAGTTACAAACATGCTGGCCGAGAGCCTGAAGATCAGCGAAACAACAGTTGACGGCAGCCAAGCCCTTGGCAAAGAAGACAACAGTTGGGACATCTGGGCCGACGAGTAAACATCTCATCCCCCCACCCCTCTCCGCAAAGAGAGGAATACCGCAAAGCAATCCCCGAAGCGCACCATGCACTTCGGGGATTGCTGTTTATTCACGACATTGCAGTCCGCAATAATCACCAGACAGCAATGTTTCGAACGATAAGGCACGGCATGTTGTTTGCTTGTACATGTACGTGCAATTGCTTGTACATGTATAAGCAATTGCACGTACATGTACAAGCAAACAACACCCTACGGGATGCCAGTCAAAAGCGAACGGGGAAAGTCACTGTGCCGCACACTTCGCCTGAATAGATGTTGTGTACCGTGATGACAAGTTTGCCATTCTTGATTTCGCCCTCTATCACGGTGGGGAAGTGCCCTGGTGTCTTGCCAGTCATGTTCGGGCCGCCACCGACTATCTGGAACCATTTGTGCTCATTGTTCGGATTATCGAACCTGACGCAATGCTGATGAGCGGTAATGAGAAGCTGGCAGCCAGCCTCTTCGAGCAGCGGCCCCCAAAGCTTGGAACAAGTGCGTTGCCACATCGCGAAGTCGGTCGTGTACTTTGCGTCCTTGTCATTGGGATAAACGTCGCCCGGATTTTCCTTCGGGTTAGGGTCGTAGAGAGGAATGTGGCAGAAAGCGACGAGATACGGTGCACTGGCTATCTCGGGCTGTCGGAGTGCATCGCGAAGCCATGTCTGCTGAGCAACACGGTATGGTTCGCTCACGAAAAGGTTGCAGAACTTTGGGTTGCCATCCAGTTTGTCCTCTCCAGTGTCAAGTCCCACGAGTGCGATGTTGCCCATGCGGACGGCAAAGTTGCGCCCTAAGTCCCAGTCGCGAGGCTGGCGTTCCTCCGGCTGACGATACATCCAAATACGCTCCAGATGACGGTTCGCCAAGCCTCGGCCATCGTGATTGCCTGGGCAGAAGAGGTAAGGGATGTGGGCCGCAAAGTCCTTCCGTTCTATCTCCGGTTTGAAGAAGATGCGCTTCTGAGCCGCGACGGTCTCTTCCGTATTGCAGGCATCGCCATTCCAGACGACGCAACTCGGCTGCAGCGCCATCAGTTTGTTAATGGTGGGGTTGATGGCCTTCCACGAAGCGTGCGTATCGTTGATGACGCAGAAGTGCGACCTGGCCCCTTCGCCTGCGGTACGGAAGAAGTATGTCTGGGGCTTCTCCTCATTGCCCACGATGCGGATATGATAGCCATCCTTATACTCGATGCGGTCGGCGCCTATCTTATAATAATATAATGTATTAGGCTTGAGGCCAGTGAGACGAATCTGGATGACTTCGTTGTCCATCGCCGTCATGCGGTATCCGCCGCACCACACCTTCCTGCCGTCGCTAAGGTCGGGCTTCTCGCCAAAGATGGCGTAGCCGTTTGCCCAGTCCGTCACGCTGAAGGCAATGCCCATGCTCGTGGCTGCATAGTTCTGGAGGACAGGCTCGCTGTCGATGAGAGAAGCTTTTCCCGACTCCTGCCCTCCCTCCGTCTCACTCATGCCGGGAGAGGAATTTAATGTGGCTGACAACACATCAGTGGAAATGCCACCTGTCGCTGCTACGATAGCAGCATCTCGAAGAAATTCACGTCGTTTCATAGTATTAACTTTTTAATATGGTACAAAGTTATGGAATTATTGGGAATTAAGGAAGAAGAAATCAGAATTAAAGTACACATGCGACCGGTATTTAGCAAAAATAATACTATTAAATACATCTTTTGGGCAAACATTTTGTTGGTATTGCATTTTTTACTATCTTTGCGGAACAAAAAATGAATTATTGAATTATGAATAATGAATTAAAGAAGACCAACTATCGTTGGGTCATCTGCGGGATGCTTTTCCTCGCAACTACTATCAACTACATGGACCGTCAGGTGCTTTCACTCACATGGAAAGACTTCATTGCGCCCGAATTTCACTGGACAGATGCCGACTACGGCAAGATAGCTGCCATTTTCTCCATTGTTTATGCCATCGGCAACCTCTTCAGCGGTCGATTCATGGACTGGATCGGTACGAAGAAAGGTTATCTGTGGGCCATCGGCATCTGGTCGCTTGGAGCCTGCATGCACGCTTTCTGCGGCACGGCAACCGTGGCGTGGTTAGGACTGGAAGGCAAGGAAGACCTCATCAACGCCGTCGGCACCAGCACAGCCGTCATTGCTTCCGTCAGCACTTGGTTCTTCATCGTCTGTCGCATCGTGCTCGGTCTGGGCGAGAGCGGCAACTTCCCTTGCGCCATCAAGGTGACGGCCGAGTACTTCCCGAAGAAGGACCGTGCCTTCCCCACCAGCATCTTCAACAGCGGCAGCACCATCGGCGCTCTCATCGCACCCGTCTGTATTCCGCTGATTGCCAAGTACTATGGCTGGGAGATGGCCTTCATCATCATCGGTGCACTGGGCTTCATCTGGCTCGGACTATGGGTCTTCGTCTATAAGAAGCCCGAGGAGAACAAGCATGTGAACAAGGCAGAGTTGGCTTACATCCGTCAAGACGAGAAGGAGCAGGGAGCAAGGGGCAAGGAGCAAGAGGACACCGGCTGCTCCAACAACTCTCCTGCCCCATGCTCCTCGCCCCTTGCCCCTCAAGCATCCATCCCCTTCATCAAGTTCCTCACCTTCCCGCAGACATGGGGCATCTTCTTTGCGAAATTCATCACCGACGGCGTTTGGTGGTTCTTCCTCTTCTGGACTCCCGCCTACATCAGCGATGTCTATGGTCTGAAGAGCGACAATCCGACAGCTATGCTGCTCATCTTCGTGCTCTATGCCATCACCATGCTCTCCATCTATGGCGGCAAGTTGCCCACCATCATCGTCAACAAGACGGGGCAACATCCCTATGACGCTCGCCTCAAGGCCATGTTCATCTTCACCTTGTTCCCCTTGTTGACGCTCTTCGCTCAGCCTTTGGGTGCATACAGCTACTGGTTCCCCATCATCCTGATCGGTCTGGCAGGCGCTGCCCACCAAAGCTGGTCGGCCAACCTCTTCTCCGTTGGCAGCGACCTCTTCCCGAAGAACGCCGTCGGCACCATGACCGGCATCAATGGCATGGCTGGCGGCATCA
>CAMKTM010000092.1 GCA_946415695.1 uncultured Prevotellaceae bacterium
AAGGCGTGCCGCGTTGGCAATAAAGGCGTGCCACGTTTGACAATAAGCCGTGCCTTTATAGAAATAATAGGTGTACGTGAAAAACACCCCGAAGGGGCAGAAAGATGTCAGCCCAGGGCAGCGCCCTAGGCTGACATCTTAATGGTCTTTCTTCGGCAAAAGCCTCAGGCGCAGGCGGAGCAGGCCGAATTCAAGGCAATTCGTGGTCAATTCATGGTAATTATATGTTTAAGAAGAAACACTAATTACCATGAATTGACCATGCTCCGCGACTACAATCGCGCCCTTGTGCTAAAGCATCAAGGAACGCGGACAGGACGGACACTAAGACCTAAGAAGCGATAGAAACGAACGCTCGAGGTATTCCAGTCTATGTTGACGGCATAAGAATTGAAGTTAAGGACGTACGCGTTGCAGGGGGTGGTCGAGAAGAGCGAACGCGACCAATAACTAGAAGTTACTTCTACGGAGGGAGAACTCCATGCGTAATAGCCCGCAGCGGGCAGGAAAATGCTGTTGCCGTTGCTCTTGCTCGTAATTTTGCAGCCATTAACGCCATTCAGCTGTGTCCACTCCATTGTGGTGTTGGCACTGTTGGACAGCTCTTTTAATTGGTCGAGGCTCGGCATCTGCCAGCCGCTGCCCCAGTTGGCAGTTGCGGCATCGTCCGCAGGCAAGAGTTCAATCAAGTTGTCTGTAAAGCCATCATTGCCACGGTTTTCCTGTGTGCAGTACTTCGTCATTGTGTATTCACCGCCGTTGCTGTACTTGTACGAGGCCCAATCGTATTTGCTCTTCGGCTCTGTCTCGCCCCAGGCAAAGTAATCGCCATACTCCTCGGGGCTGTTTGCACCGACGTTGCATGTCGCCCAAAGCGTGCCTGAAGGCAAGCCGAGGTCAACGTACTCGTGAATTGGAAGCACCGTTACCTGGCATTCTGCATACTTGCCGCTGCCGTCCATGGCGCGGCAGGTGATGGTGCAGGTGCCGACTTCCACGCCTGTTACCACACCGTTATCTACCGTGGCAACCGCCTTGTCGCTGCTCTCCCATGCCAAGTTTTTATTCGCGGCATTGTCTGGATAGACGGTAGCCGTGATTGTCCGCGTCGCGCCGGCTTTAATAGAGGCTGACGTTTCGTCCAAAATGATTTCCGAGACATACACGATGTCGCTCACCGTCACCTTGCACTCGGCATAGACACCGCTGCCGTCCGTGGCGCGGCAGGTAATGGTGCAGGTGCCTACGGCGTTGGCAATGACTTTACCCTTCTTGCTCACCTCTGCCACCTCTTCGTTGCTGCTCTCCCACGTCACGGACGGGTTGTCGGCATCAACGGGAAGCACAGTGGCGGATAGGTCCTTCGTCGCATCGGGCAAAAGCGCAAGCGATGTTTCGCTCAATACAATCTCCTGAACGAGCACAGGCTGAGGCGATGTAGCCCAGACGGCAACCTCGTTGTTGCACCATTCGCTGACTGTCATCTTGTTGGCCGTCAACTCGAGAACGCGGAAGTTGGTGACTGGCAAGCCTGCTGCGTTGTAGATGAGAACAGTTCCCTGGTAGGGGAAGAACTTATAGGTGCCGCCGGAAAGGTAGTCCGTCGTGCCGTCCTCATTGAAAGTAATGGTCTCGGTCTTCGACTTGTACCACTTCTTTGCAATGCACTGGTTGACGGGCGTGAAGGGGCCGAACTCCTCGTCTGTGCCGATGCCGTCGTAGAACACGATGCTGTCCGTGCGCAGGCTGAACTGCGCAACTGTGCCGTCACTCTTGTAAACGCGGAAGCCTTGCCCCCACGACATCTGCAAGCCTGCCACCATTAGCAACAAGGCTGCAAGGAAACTCTTTCTTTTCATCTTCTTGATTTTATTATGGTTATTCTTTTCTTTGTCCGTTATGATAAGGAGGGGCATAAACGCAGCGTACACGCACACGAGAGGGTTTCCCTCACGCATGCGTGTACGCGCGTATATAATATATAATGTGTGCCGCTTTCATGGCGTTCTTTATTCCTTAACGAGAACAAAGATACACTTTTCTGTTCATCTTGCCAAATTATGCAGACTTTTTTTCCCTCACTCGTCACAAAATGCAGGCAAGACACATCGTTTTTGTCCTGCCACAGCACATTTCTATTCCCTCAACAGGCGTGCCACGTCCATTAAGCCCGGCACGACGATGTCTGCTCCGGCATCCCGCAGGATTTTGTCCTCAAGCGGACCAGTGTTGGCGGCAATAGTGAAGATGCCGGCACCTTTCGCCGACTCCACTCCAAGGGGGGCATTCTCCACGACGATGGCCTCCTCGGCCTTGACCCCTGCCTTCTGCAACCCCATGAGATAGGGCTCAGGGTCAGGCTTGCCACGTTCAACGTCGAAGCCCGTCACCATCAGTTCCTGACGGAAGAAGCCGGGATAGTGTACCTCAAGGTGTTCGAGCAAGGAGGTCTGCGCGCTGCCTGTCACAAGGACAATCTTGCAGCCCAAGGCCTTAGCAGCCGTCAGGGCTTCGAACGCACCCGGCATCGGCTTCGGCTCCGGACAGGTGTTGAACACCGCTGCCTTGGCCGCATAGATGCGCTCTATCTCCTCCGGCGTAGCATCGCGTCCCCAATAACGCTGAGCCAGGATGTTAATCGTACCGCTGCCAGTCCTGCCTTCGTGCAGGTAAGCTTCGTAGGCCGTCATCTCCAGCCCGAACTGCGTCATGGCGTGCGACCACGCATAAGCATGGTTCGGCATACTGTCGAACAGCACACCGTCCATATCGAACAGCACTGCTTTAAGACTATCGGTATTCAACGGACAAATACTTTTTACCACGAATTGCACGAATTGTACGTTCCGCCTGAGGCCTTGCCGAAGAATTGGCTATGCCATTGGAGGCATCAGGGCAATTCGTGGTTGTATAAAACGGTTGATGTTATTCTTCTGCGAGACGTTTGCGAATAGCTTCAGTCTCCTTCTCGTAGCCGGGTTTGCCGAGCAGGGCAAACATGTTCTTCTTGTAAGCCTCAACGCCGGGCTGGTTGAAGGGATTGACGCCGAGGATGAGACCGCTCACGCCACAAGCCTTCTCGAAGAAGTAAATCATCTGACCGATGTAGTACTCGTTCAGGCGAGGCACGATGAGGCGCATGTTGGGTACGCCGCCGTCGACGTGTGCCAGCTGAGTGCCGAGCTCTGCCATTTTGTTCACTTCGTCCACGCGCTTGCCTGCCAGGAAGTTCAGGCCGTCCAGGTTCTCCTCGTCGCTGGGGAAGAGCAGTTTGTGCTCCGTCTCTTCTACGCTGACGACTGTCTCGAAGATGCTGCGCTCGCCTTCCTGAATCCACTGTCCCATCGAGTGGAGGTCGGTCGAGAAGTCAACGGCAGCGGTGAAGATGCCCTTGTGGTCCTTGCCTTCGCTCTCGCCATAGAGTTGCTTCCACCATTCGTTCATGTAGTGGAGCTTTGGCTGGAAGTTGACGAGAATCTCAATTTTCTTGCCGTTCTGATAGAGTGCGTTGCGCACGGCTGCATATTGCAGGCAGATGTTCTGCTCGAAGGGGACGTCGGCAGCGACGGCCTTCTCCATGTCGGCAGCGCCCTGCACGAGCTTGGCAATGTCGAAGCCTGCAACTGCGATGGGCAGCAGGCCGACGGGAGTGAGCACGCTGAAGCGGCCGCCCACGTTGTCGGGGATGACGAACGATGTGTAGCCTTCCTTGTCGGCACAGGTGCGAGCCGCGCCCTTCTTGGCATCGGTGACAGCCACGATGACCTTGCGAGCCATCTCTTTGCCGCGCTGCTGCTCGCACTGCTTCTTGAGCAGACGGAAGGCAAGGGCCGTCTCGGTCGTGGTGCCGCTCTTGGAGATGTTGATGACGCCGAAGCGACGGTCCTTCAGATACTCGGTGAGTTCATAGAGATAGTCCTCGCCGATGTTGTTGCCGGCGAAGAGGATGTTGGGATTCTCGCCCTTGTTGACGAGCCACTGGAAGCTGTTGCCGAGCGCCTCGATGACGGCACGGGCACCAAGATAGCTGCCGCCGATGCCAGCCACAACCACGGTGTCGCAGTTCTCGCGAAGCGTCTGCACGCAAGCCTGGAGCTTCGTCATGAACTCGGCCGTGATGCTGCTGGGCAAGTGAAGCCAGCCAAGGAAATCATTACCTGCACAGGTGCCGGCCTCGAGTGCCTTCTGTGCCTCTTCTGCCTTCGGAGCGAAGGCTGCAATCTGCTCTGCACTCAGCAGAGCCTTGGAATAGTCAAGTTTTAACATCTTATTTATTTACTATTTGACGATTTACTATTTATTCCCCTTAAAGGGGGGTAGCGTTTTTTTTCGCGTGCAAAGGTACGACATTTAATTCACAATTCAAAATATATGAATTCATTTTAACCCATATCGGTCATCAGACCAACACTTGTTATTCCTTAGCTTCTTGTGACGTTCTTGACGCCTTTGACGGTTTTGAGTTTCTTGATGAGTTGCTGGAGGCGGCTTGTGTCGTCGAGCATGACGGTGAGCGAGCCGTTGAAAAGGCCGTCGTTGCTGTCGATGCTGATGCTTCGCAACAGGATTTTCTCTTCCTTGCTGATGATATTGGTGATGTTGTTGACGATGCCGATGTCGTCGTTGCCAATGACGCGAAGTGTGATGGCGTACTGGCTGCCGCGCTTGCCTGCCCATTTGGCTTTGACGATGCGATAGCCGAAGCGTTGGCGAAGCTGAGGGGCATTGGGACAATCCTCTCTGTGAATCTTGATGCCGCCGCCGCTTGTGACGAAGCCAAAGACGGCATCGCCATAGACAGGCTGACAGCATCGTGCCATCTGGAAGTCAAGACCTTTGAGGTTCTGGTCGATGACGAGAACGTCCGACCCTCCATCTCCCTTTAGGGGGAGTTCCTTTTCTGGCAGCACAAACTGGTCGGCGGAAAGCCCCTCAGGTGTTTGCGGTGATGCTTTTCCGTGGTCGAAGCGTTGCTGCTGGGCGTAGGCTTCGAGGACAGCGTTCATGTCGAGCTTGCCGTCGGCGAGAGCGGCGTAGAAGTCCGTGACGATGCGATAGCCGAGTTTCGTCATGGTATGCATCAGGACTGGTTCCTCGTAGTCGAGCTTCTTGTTTTTCATCTTGCGCTCCAACTCTTCTTTGGCAAGCAATGCCTGCCGGCTTTCCATCTCTTTGAGACTTTGCCGGACTTTTGCCCTTGCCCGAGTGGTTGTGACGATGCCCAGCCAATCCTGCTTGGGTGTCTGGTTGCTGCTGGTGAGGATTTCCACTTGGTCGCCGCTTTGCAGTTTCTGGCGAATGGTGACATTCTTGCCGCCGATGCGAGCGCCTACGCAATTGTTGCCGACTTTCGAATGGATGTGATAGGCGAAGTCGAGCACCGTGGCACCCATCGGAAGCTTGAAGATGTCGCCCTTGGGCGTAAAGACGAACACCTCGTCTTCTTTCAGGTCGAGGCGGAACTGGTCCATCAACAGAGCATCGTCGTTCGTTTCCAAAGCACTTCGTACGCCGGCCAGCCATTCCTCCACGCCGCTTTCGCCCGACCGTATGCCCTTGTACCGCCAATGAGCGGCAAGTCCGTGTTCGGCGATGTCGTCCATCCTCTCCGTCCTGATTTGCACTTCCACCCATTTCTGTTCGGGGCCGAGAACCGTGATGTGGAGGCTTTCGTAGCCGTTGCTTTTGGGCACGGAGAGCCAGTCGCGCATTCGTTTCGGATTGCTCTGATACATGTCTGTGACGATGCTGAACACCTGCCAGCACTCCATCTTCTCGCGTTCGGGAGGCGACTGGAGGATGATGCGAATGGCAAAGAGGTCATAGACGCCATCCACATCGACTTGCTGCTTCTGCATCTTCTGCCAGATGCTGTGGATGCTTTTGGTGCGGCCCTTCATGTGATAATGCAGGCCTGCCGCTTTCAACTTCTCGTCGAGGGGTTTCAGGAAGCGCTCGATGTAGGCATCCCTGCTGCGTTTCGTCTCGTTGAGTTTCTCTTTGATATGGTAGTAGGCATCGTGCTCAAGATATTTCAAGCTCAAGTCCTCCAGCTCGCTTTTAAGTTTGTAGAGGCCGAGCTTATGTGCCAGCGGAGCATAGAGATAGGCGGCTTCCATCGATACCTTCTTTTGTGCCTCGACGTTCGGCGTGTCCTTGATTTGCCGCATGACGCAGACGCGGTTGGCTATCATGACGAGGATGACGCGCATGTCTTCGGCAAAGGTGACAAGCAGGCTGCGGAAGTTTTCGCTCCCGACGGTTGCGCTCTTGGTATAGAGTTCGCGGATGCGCATCAGGCCATGCAGGATGTGGGCCACCTCTTCGCCGAAGTCCTTGCGTATCTCGTCGAGCGAAGCCGCACCGCTCTTGACCATCGACCATAGCAGCACGCTCAGCACGCTGCCTCTCGACAGGCCTATCTCCTCGACCACGATGAGGGCTGTCTCCGCATCCTTCACGACCGGATTGATGCCGAAGACGTCTCTTTGAAGCAAACCCTGCTCCACGGCTCTGTCCAAGTAGCTGTGTATCCTTTCCTCGTCTTCTTTCCGAACTATGTCGGCAGCAATACGGAGGAGTTCCCCCTTCACGGCCTCGAGGCGGACACGTTCCTCGTCGGTAAAGAACTTGACTGACTTCATTTCCTATAATATATAAGTTTCCCTTTTACATACTGAAGCACAAAGGTACAACTTTTTTTGCTCTTTCAGTGAATTTCTGAGTTAAGAATTATAAATTATGACTTGTTTATTATCATTTGTGTCCGGTAAAGTCGGCCTGCTGCCATTAAGCTGTCTGCCCAGGGCTGCGTCCCAAGCCCCTGACAATCACATTTTGCACTCGATGCCGATGGTATCGAGTGTGTAGGAGATGATACGCCAATTGACACCAATAAATAACAATGAGGTGGTCAAGCATTAGTTTTCGCGAACATCGGACGCTTCGTCTCGGAAATAACAGCATGGCCTTATTTCAAACAAGGCGTGCCTCGTTGACAATAAGAGCGTGCCTCGTTGGAAATAAGAGCGTGCCTCGTTGACAATAAGAGCGTGCCTCGTTCTCGGCGCTCTAGCGCCAAGGCGCGCTTTTTATGCGCGGAAGGCAATAAGAGCGTGCCTCGTTGGAAATGAAACTGCCTGTGCAGGAAATGGTGGGCGTGAGCTGTATTGAAGAGAGTGTACTGACATTGCGATCGTGGCCTTTGCGTCACGTCGGTAAAGCAAGCAGTAACATGGTGGATGTCGGCAGGAGTTGCTGTTCGAGTCTTGTCCTCTTAATGACTGCTGTTTGAAGTGGAGGAATGAATGAGGACTCAGCCCGAAAAGTCAGTTCAGAGCAAACCGTTCAACCGTCTCCACTCTTTACCCTTGGGGGTATAAAGATAGATAATAGCCAATACGCAGGGCACGACTACAAAGAGTCCAACTAAATACATTCCCATATCATGTGTCCTTTCTTTTAGTTGTTAACGATAATCCTAATATCAACGTCGAGAACACAGCTGCCAAACCAATAAGATAGATAATCACCTTGTTGGAGACATCATTGAAAAGAGACGTAATCACAACACCTGTGAGAATGTATTTTGACACATCTATCAGGTAGTTGGCTAACTTCTCCCTTCTATAATCCACTATCGGCTTATGTTCAACCTCTTCTGCTTCCCGCAGTTTTTTCGTTGGCGGCTTCTGTGGCTTTGCCTTTTCGCGTCTGTCGGTCGTGTCTGCATCGTTTGTAGCATTTCTGTATGCAAAGATACAACAAAAAGTGAAAAGAGAAAAGCGAAAAGTGAAAAATTTCTGTTTATTACACTTGATTACATACAACCTTGTTAGTGCTTGCTTGTGACAAGAGTTTATTCACATGGAAAACATCTGCGCCAATACAATAAAACAAAGCCGACGGACGTTATAAAAGAAAACGATACGATGAAACCTCTCTTTGCTTTCCTTTCCGCTATCCTGCTCCTGTCTGCTTGCTCGAATAGTACAGACAGCGATGACGTCATTGTTGACCCGGACCTTCACCCTATCGTTACTAATACTGGGCAGTTCCTCTCGATGGACGGCGGCCACACACATCTCGCCTACACCTACGACGCAGAAGGCAGAGTGGTTCGTGCCGAGCGCTTCGACACGGCTTGGTACGTCGTGAAGTGGTTGGCCGAGTACAGTTATGCAAACGACCGCATCTACATCAAATATCAGGAGTTCGCGGAAATGCCAAACGGCGAACACGACCCGAACTACAGCCGTGACTTCTGCCATTACGACACCCTCTTCCTCGTGGGTGGAAGAGTAGATAGTCTGGCAGGATTCAGGCCAAAATCAAGGCAGGTGGGCGAGAACTGCCACTTCTTCAAGTTCCGCTACAACGAGCGCGGAGAACTTGTCTCCATCAGGAATGACAACGTGAAGCGCTACCCCTACGCAAGGTATAAGGCGGGAGAGCCTTGGTACACGGAGCTTTACACGCTGGAATGGCAGGACGGCAACATCACGGGCCGAACCTGCACCATCCCCCAGGAAAAGAAGACGGAGACATGGAAATACAGCTATTCCGAGCTGACGGGGTCCCTTCCGGGCAGCAACCCGAGAAACGTCCTGTTCGACCTCGTGCCTCTCATCTCCAACGGATTCTTCGGCGCCGATTGTCGCAACCTAGTGCAAAGCGTGGAGGCCGATGACTTTACGGAGCAGATAGAATACCTGCAGGACGAGCGGCAAATGGTCAGCCAGACGAAATCTGTTGTCAACTTTTCCGACGGAGTGACACACCACTATGCCTACAACATTCGGTGGGCTGACAGCAACTGACCGGACTCCATCCTTTGCATATTTATGATGTAGTGGGCCTCCTTGTGTCGTTTTATGCAAGGAAATGGCATCAAACATCATATTGTGCCTCATATTTTTCACTTTTCACTTTTCACTTTTCACTTTTTGTTGTATCTTTGTGCTCGGATTCACGGTAAAAAGATAACAAATTATGTTTTATTGGTCACGTTTAATTAAAAAGTAAAAGTATGAAGAACGTCCCTTACAAGATCTATTTGAGTGAGGAAGAGATGCCCACCAAGTGGTACAATGTGCGTGCTGACATGAAGACAAAGCCGGCACCACTGCTGAATCCAGGCACAGGAAAGCCCCTTACGGCGGCTGAGA
>CAMKTM010000093.1 GCA_946415695.1 uncultured Prevotellaceae bacterium
CATTGAACATTGAACATTGAACATTGAACATTGAACATTGAACATTGACCATTGACCATTGACCATTGAACATTGACCATTGAACATTGACCATTGAACATTGAACATTATTAGCGGTCGCATCTTCGGGCGTAGCCAAATGGTCAATGGTCAATGGTCAATGGTCAATGATTAACGGTCAATGGTTCAAAATAGTAAATTACCTTGTTAAGCCTCATTCTTCTTACCATGCCCGAATTTTTCGAGGGCGAGACGAACATCGTGAACAGGTTGTTTGCCGATGGCGGTTGGCGTCTGCACTTGCGAAAGCCAGAAGCAACAAAGGAGCAGTTGGCAAAATGGATAGAGGAGATTGAGCCCGCCTATCGCCATCTTATCGTCCTTCACGACCACCACGAGCTGGCATTAGAGTATGGGCTCGGCGGCATACATCTGAACAGCCGCAACCTGGACGTGCCCGACTGGCTCGACAGGAAACGATTCTCCCTTTCCCGTTCGTGCCACTCTATCGAGGAGGTCGAGACTTGCCAGAAGGCTTACGACTATGTCTTCCTCAGCCCCATCTTCGACAGCATCTCGAAGCAAGGCTACAGGGCAGCCTTTTCGCCCGAAGAACTGGCAGAAGCCCGCAACCTCCTCTCGCAGAACGTCTATGCCCTGGGCGGCATCACCTTCGAAAACCTCAAAGAAGTGGAACGTCTCGGCTTCCACGGCGCTGCCCTCCTCGGCGGGTTCTGGAAAAAGGGGAAATAACACATAATTCATAATATAAAGCGCAATGTTTCAAAATAATTATGTATTATGAATTACGAATTATGAATTATTTCGTACCTTTGCACGATTTTTAGGATATAGAATGCAGAATGAGCATAAAGTGTAAGGTAGTTTGGCTCTTGCTGGCGGTCGGCGTTTTGCTCTCGTGCGGGAACAAAGGGACAGCCCCCTACTCCATCTCTTCTCCCGAAGAGGAGGAATGGGAAGACAGCCTCTCCCTCGAGGATACTGCTGAAGAGGAACTCGAGCTGGACGAAGAGATAGGCCCCCGGCTGGACGGCGTCTTCAACGACTTCCTCTTCGCCTACCTCCACAACCGAGCCTTGCGCCGCGAACGGACAGCAAACCCTTTGCGACTGGAACACACGGAGCGTCCGGCTGAAATGCTCGAGGAGTTCGACCCGGAATTTGAGTTCGGCTTCCTCTCAGGCGAATACTTCACCACACTCTACGACAACGCTGCACAAATGATGGCCGAAGACGAAGAGGAACTCGAGGAAGACTCCATCGTAAGCCTGCAACGCATCAACCTCAACGACGGCACTATCCGCAACTTCATGTTCCTCCGCGAAGAAGGACACTGGAAACTCGACGCCATCCGCGAGGCTACGTTCAGCGACGACGATCTCAGCGACTTCCTCCTCTTCTACGCTCAGTTCTGCTCCGACAGCCTCTTCCAGGCCGAATCCATCGCCGACCCGCTACGCGTCGTGCTCCAAGACCCCAACGACGAGGAAGGATGCATAGACGGCATCATCGATGCAGACCAATGGCAGACCTTCTGCCCCGAAATACCTTCCGGCATCATCTCCAACATCCGAAAGGGGCAAAGCTACGGCGGACATCGGATTGTGCTGCGCAAAAGCGGACTCGCCAACGGACTGCAAGAGGTCTTCACCTTCACCAAAGAAAGAACTGGCTGGCGCCTGACAAGATATGAAAATTGACAACACCTTCGGCATCGAAGCACAATGCCGCAAACTCATCACCTACGACTCGGAAGAAGCACTCCGCAAGGCTTTGGCACGCATCCATAAGCTATATGCCGACCTGCCTCTCCTCCACATTGGCTGCGGAAGCAACCTCCTCTTCCTCGGCAACTACGAGGGAATCGTCTTGAAGTCAGACATCAAGGGCATCAACCTGTTGCAAGAGGACGAAAGCGAGGTAACAGTGGAAGTGGGAGCGGGCGAAGTGTGCGACGACTTCATCGCCAAAGCCATTCGCCGAGGCTGGTACGGCATGGAGAACCTTTCGCTCATCCCCGGACAGGTAGGAGCCGCCGCCGTGCAGAACATCGGAGCATACGGCGTGGAGGCCTGCGATGTCATTGACGAGGTAAAAGGCATCAGCCTGAAAGACGGAGCAGAGCACAGATGGAAACGCGTCGAGTGCAAGTACGCCTACCGCCGAAGCATCTTCAAGGAAGAGCTATGGGGCAAGTACGCCATCACGCAAGTCACGTTCCGCCTCAGCAAACACTTTGAGCCTAAACTTCATTACGGAGGACTCGCCAAAGCCATCGAGCAGGCTGGGCTTTCAATTAGCACACTGACTGCCGAACAGTTGCGCAAGGTCATCATCGGCATCCGCCATGCCAAGCTTCCCGACCCAAAAGAACAGGGCAATGCAGGCAGCTTCTTCAAGAACCCCGTCGTGCCGAAAGAGAAGGCCGAACAACTGCTCGCACTCTTCCCGACGATGCCGCATTATCCGGCAGAAGAAGGCAAAGTCAAGCTTGCAGCAGGATGGCTCATAGAGCAAGCCGGATGGAAAGGCAGAAGCCTCGGACCGGCAGCCGTCCACGACCGCCAAGCCCTGGTGCTCGTCAACAAAGGCGGCGCCACAGGCCAAGACATACAAAGGCTCTGCGAAGCCATAAAGAAAGATGTCAACGAACGCTTCGGCATAGCGTTAGAACCGGAAGTCAACTTTATATGAAGATATCTTTTCTCGGAACAGGCACAAGCATCGGCGTACCACAGATAGGATGCCAGTGCGAAGTTTGCACGAGCAGCGACCCTCGCGACCGCCGTCTGCGTGCTTCGGCGCTCTTTGAAGAGGGCGACACAAGGCTCCTCGTTGACTGCGGCCCAGACTTCCGCGAGCAAATGCTCCGCATCAAGATGTCCAAGCCTTTAGATGCCGTACTCATCACCCACGAGCACTACGACCACGTGGGCGGCATCGACGACCTCCGGCCATTTACCTTTGAGCACGACCTGCCCCTCTATGCTGATGATTATGCCTGCCGTCATTTGCGGCAACGGCTGCCTTACTGCCTGGTGAGGCACAGCTATCCGGGCATCCCGAAGCTGGATTTACATGAAATTAAAGAAGGCGACCGCCTGACGTTCGGTTCGCTTGACGTCACAGCCCTTCGCGTCATGCACGGCGAACTGCCCATCCTCGGCTATCGCATCGGCGATGTGGCCTACTTGACGGACATGACCGAATTGTTCTCTTCCTCGTTGCCCTTGCTCGACGGTGTCAGATTGCTCATCATCGGAGCCTTGCGCCATACGCCTCACAAGACGCACCAAACGGTGGAACACGCCATTGCCTTCAGCCAAAGCCTCGGCAACATCCCTACCTACCTCATTCACATGTGCCATCAGGTCGGCCTTTATGCCGTCGAAGAGCAAAAGCTCCCCGAAGGCTTCCACTATGCCTACGACGGGCTTGTGCTTGACGTCTGACGGGCTTCATCTGCCCTTTTTCTCCTTTTCCCTTTTATATTTCGCCTTTTTGTCGTACCTTTGCAGCGCAAAAAGAACCATTAAACAACAAAAACAACATGAAAGCATTCGTTTTCCCCGGTCAAGGGGCACAATTTACAGGCATGGGCAAAGAGCTTTATGAAAGCAATCCCAAAGCTAAAGAACTTTTCGAAAAGGCAAACGAGATTCTTGGTTTTCGCATCACCGACATCATGTTCGAGGGCGATGCAGAGGAGCTGAAGCAGACGAAGGTGACGCAACCCGCCGTCTTCCTGCACAGCGTCATCACGGCCATCTGCATGGGCGAGGACTTCAAGCCCGACATGGTGGGCGGACACAGCCTCGGCGAGTTCAGCGCCCTGACGGCTGCCGGCGCTCTTTCCTTCGAGGACGGCCTGCGCCTTGTCCATGCTCGTGCCATGGCGATGCAGAAGGCTTGCGAAGCTGCTCCCGGCACGATGGCTGCCATCATCAACCTTCCCGACGAGACGGTCGAGCAGGTTTGCGCCGAAGTGAGTGCAGGAGGCAAGGGCGTGGTGGTGCCTGCCAACTACAACTGCCCTGGTCAGTTGGTCATCAGCGGCAACGTAGAAGAGATAAACACGGCTTGCGAGAAGCTGAAGGAGGCAGGAGCCAAGCGTGCTTTGGTGCTGCCCGTGGGCGGTGCCTTCCATAGTCCTCTCATGCAGCCCGCAAAGGACGAACTGCAAGCTGCCATCGAGCAGACGGAGTTCCACACACCCTGCTGCCCCGTCTATCAGAACGTGGATGCCAAAGCACACACTGATGCCGCTGAAATCAAGCAGAACCTTATCGCCCAGCTTACGGCCAGTGTCCGCTGGACGCAGGAGGTACAGAACATGCTTGCCGCCGGCGCCACGGACTTCACCGAGTGCGGCCCCGGCAAAGCCCTGCAAGGCATGATTGCGAAGATTGCCAAAGGCATCGAAGGTATCAACATCGAAGGAACCTGTTGATTTACTATTTGACGATTTACTATTTCTTAGATTCTTTAGAACTAAGGCGCGCTTTTAATGCGCGGAGTCCGATTTATTTTCGATTTAATAATTGAATTATTTATGCCACGAAATGAATTGAGGAATAAATCGTCAAATAGTACAATCGAAAATAAATAGCAAATCGTCAAATAGTAAATAAATAGTAAATTGTAAATCGTCAAATAGTAAATTGTTTTGACCGTTTATCAAGTTTTTACCCGCCTGTTCGGCAACGACAAGGCCGACGTCATTCCCTTCGGCACGAAGCAGCAGAACGGGTGCGGCACGATGCAGGACTTTACAGCCAAGGCTTTGGAGCAAATCCGAGGCCTTGGCTGTACGCATATCTGGTACACAGGCATCATAGAACATGCCAGCAAGACAGACTATTCCGACTACGGCATTCCTCGGGACAACCCCGACGTGGTGAAGGGCGAAGCGGGCAGTCCGTATGCCATCCGCGACTACTACGACGTTGACCCGGACCTTGCGAAAGACCCCAGAAAGCGCATCCGCGAGTTCGAGCTACTTGTGGAACGGACGCACAAGGCTGGCCTCAAGGTCATCATCGACTTCGTGCCCAATCACGTTGCCCGTCAGTATCGCTCCGATGCCAAGCCGGAGGGCGTGCGCGACCTCGGCGAGGACGACGACACCTCCCGCGCTTACTCCCCCGACAACAACTTCTATTATATCCCAGGCGAGGCACTGCATCTCGACAACATCCTGCCCCACAGCACCTATCAGGAAGTTCCTGCCAAGGCGACGGGCAACGACAAGTTCACCGCATGGCCGGACAAGAACGACTGGTACGAGACGGTGAAGCTGAACTACGGCCCCGACACCTATCGCAAGATGCTCCACATCCTGCTCCACTGGGCAAGCAAGGGCATCGACGGCTTCCGCTGCGACATGGCAGAGATGGTGCCCGTAGAGTTCTGGGAGTGGGCGCTGCCGCAAGTCAAGGCCAGCTATCCGGACATCATCTTCATTGCCGAAGTCTATAATCCAAGCCTCTATCGCGACTACATCCATCGCGGTCACTTCGACTACCTCTACGACAAGGTCGGACTCTACGACACCCTCCTGAACGTCTGCCGAGGGCAGAGCACGCAGAGCATCACGGGCTGTTGGAAGTCGGTAGATGACATCCGCTCCCACATGCTGAACTTCCTTGAGAACCATGACGAACAGCGTCTGGCAAGCGACTTCCTGCTGGGTGATGCCCAGAAGGCTTTGCCTGCACTGCTCGTGAGTGCCTTCATGCCCAGTCCCTTCATGCTCTACTTCGGACAGGAACTTGGCGAGCGCGGCATGGATGCCGAAGGCTTCAGCGGCAGGGACGGACGCACCACCATCTTCGACTACTGGAGCGTGCCCTCCATCCGCCGCTGGCGCGACAAAGGCCGCTTCGACGGCAAACTGCTGACACAGGAAGAATCATCGTTGCGCCAAAGCTATCAGCACATCCTTCTGCTTCGGGACGGGGAACCTTTCGCCCACGGAGACTTCTACGACCTGATGTACGTCAACGGACATCTGCATCGGCAGTATGCCTTTGTCCGCCATTCGGGGAAGAAGTTTGCAGTCGTCATTGCCAACTTCTCCGACCGCGAAGAGACCGTCTCGCTCCGTCTGCCAAAGCATTTCTTTGAGTTTTCGGGCATCAAGGAACGGACCAAGCTGGTGCTGACCGATGCCTTGAACGGCAAGAAGGTAACAATCCCCTTCAACTCATCGGAACCTCTGGTTGTCACCCTCCCCGCCAACCTCGGCATCGTGCTGGGCTGATATGTTTTCGCTGGACACACCTGCCTTTGCCAGCCAACCTGCCCTTGAGAACATTTTCTTGCTGTTTCCTTTGTTGGAACAGAATAAATCACTACCTTTGTAGCAATAAACATTTAATTATATTGCTGTCCGGGGAATTTATTTCATTTTATTAGTGTCCGGTAAAATCGGCCTGAAAGGCCGAATTCCACGGGCACCAACGGTAAAAAAACTTTACATTAAAACGCAACGTGGAATGGCTTTCCGGAAGTCATTCCACGTTGCGTTTTCCATAAAGGCACGCTCTTATTGCCAACGAGGCACGCCTTGTTTGTAATTTCCCTGCGCCGTGTTTACCTTTCCGACGCATTAGATTTCGGTGCAAAACTCGCTTAGTTTGTCAACCATACGCGCCGCAATAACACTTTATTAACATCAGGAGTCAAAACAAAGTCTTGCAAGACGCTGATTATCAGCAATAATTTGATTTAAGCTCATTTTGTGCGTTTAGGGTAACAAAACGCCGGAAACGCAAAAACAAGCCGTCAGAGAGGCCGATATTGCGAAAATTCTTGACAAATGATGCCCGTTGCTCCTGCCTGTGCTGACTACCTTAACGGTGTTCTTCCCCTTCTGTATAGCTTTCCAAGTAGAGCTGTTCGCCGTCATAGACAGCATAGGTGAACTGCGAGATCCAGTCGCCAAGGATGATGACGCGCGTCTGGCGGTTGAGGGCAAGGTCGAGCTCTATGTGGCGATGCCCGAAGATGAAGAAATCGACGTCGGGATGCTCCTTCAGGTACTGCTTTGCGAAGATGACCAGCGGCTCTTTGTCTTCGCCCATATAAGGCGGGTCGCCGCCCTTGCCGTCCAGCAGGAACGGTTCGTGTTTCAGGCGACTTTGCTTCGCCCACCACAGGCCGAACTTCACACCCAGGTCTGGGTGAAGCCAGCGAAAAGCCCACTGGCAGGCTTTGCTGTGAAAGACGTTTCGAATGAGATGGAATTTCCAATCCCTGTCGCCAAGGCCGTCGCCATGGGAAAGGAAGAAGGTCTGGTCGCCAATCTCCAAGGTGAGCGCATTGCGATGAAGAATCATGCCGCACTCTTTCTCGAGGTAGTCGAGGCACCAGATGTCGTGATTGCCGGTAAAGTAATGCACTTCGACGCCCATGTCGGTCAGTTCGCTTATCTTGCCAAGGAAGCGCGTGTAACCTTTTGGGACGACGGTTTGGTACTCGAACCAGAAGTCGAACATGTCGCCGAGCATGTAGATGGCTCCTGCCTTGTCTTTTATCTCGTCGAGGAAGCGCACCAAACGCCGCTCCTGCTGACGGCGGTGAGGGATGGCGAGGCTGCCCAGATGGGCGTCGCCAAGGAAATAGACATTCTTCATTATTAGGAGATTGGTAGATTAGTCGTTTGGGGCGTTTGGGTGTTTTTGGGTCGTTTTGGGGCGAGGGTCATGGGGGGGAGGATTGCTTAAGCTGTTGGTGTTCCCTTGCTCCTTGCTCCTTGCCCCTTGCCCCCTTCTTGTTTCACGGTTATCTTGCAGGGCGCAGCGAAGCGAGGGTCTTGGCGAAGGTGGAGCGTCTCGCGATAGACGTCCGAACTGGGTTTGAGCTTGCCCTTGAAGACTTTCCTGCCACAAAGCTTCACGGTGACTGCCTTCTTGAGGTTCACGAGTTCATCGCTCAGGTAAAGTGTCAGCCCAGAATAGTCACATCGGGTGATGTTGATAATGTTGCCCTCTACTTCTGCATTGACACGTTTGCCGCGCTTCAACTCCCCGCGAGGAGCGGAGAGCCAATAGAAGTCGGGGCGAAAGACGGCCTCCTGCTGCCAGATGATGCGCTTAGGCCAAGCCTGACGCCTGTGATTCGCCATCCATGGCAGGGCAGCAGCATCCTCTCGGTCCATCCAATGCCCTTTGCCCTCCATGATGTGCGTCTCGTGGACGTAGCCGTCGGGCTGGGTTCGCTGCAAGGAGTCCATCTGCAAGCCACGCTCACGGTCGATCCGGTTGCGGTCGTAGGCTGCATCGTTCGCTCCGCACCATATCATAAAGGGCGTGTTCAGGAGGTTCTCCAGCCGGACATCGCCCGGATGCCCTGCCATCATGCTGGCTGCCGCCCAATGGTCGGCCATGCGCGGTGCCATGCGCCACACGCCGTCGCCGCCTGCCGAATAGCCCAGCAGATAAACCTTGTCGGGATTGACATCATAATGGGCTATCATGGTTCGGATGAGGACGCGGTACATGCTGTCGATGGGCTGCTGGCACCACATGTCCCAAGCCTCGAGGGGTGAGCGCGGAGCCACATAGACTCCCTCCTGCGGACGGTAAAGTCTCATCTGGTTTCGCCATTGCTGGTCGTTCACCTCGGGCGTCGTGCCGCCTCCGCCATGCAAGCTAATCCAGAGGCTTCGCCCGTCGGCTGGCTTATCGCCATAGACCGCCCACCAGAGCTTCATGCTGTCGCCATCCTGACGGATAATGCTGTCGCGCAAGATGCTGGCCGTCGCTGCTCGAAGGCTGTCAGTCCATTGCCGGCGAATAAGCTCGAAGTCCTGAGCGAATGCCGTCACAGAGAAGCAGAAGAGGAGCAGGAGGAGTCTCATGGCTTCTTGATTTGGAATATACTTGACTGTTTGCCGTTCTTGATGCGGTCATCTTCGATGTACCAGGAACCTGAAGCTCGGCCAGCGCACACGATGGTGTAGCCATCGGGCATCTTAGTGAAGATGTAGGTGTTCCACTCGGCGTTGTAAGGCTTCGTGTGCTTGTTTGCCCAAAAGGTTCCTATCTCGTTGATGTAGCGGCCGTCCTGTGCATTCGTTATCTTGAAGC
>CAMKTM010000094.1 GCA_946415695.1 uncultured Prevotellaceae bacterium
CAATGTCATCGAGGGTGCAGGTAATGATGAAATAATTTTACCGGACACTAATAATACGGAATAGTATTCGTCTCAACTCGATTTAAACTGGTTTAAAGATGTCAAGGTAAACTCTGATTTTAACCAAGGCACGCCTCGTTGGCAATAAAGGCGTGCTCTTATTACAATAAAGGCGTGCCTCGTTGGCAATAAAGGCGTGCTCTTATTACAATAAAGGCGTGCCTTGTCGGAAAGAAAGGCACGCCTCGTTTTTTATAAGCCTTGCGGGCTGTTGTTATTTCTCTGTATGTTCCCGTCCGGCCTTGCTGCCGTAGTGACCGTAAACGCCGTAGTGGCCATAGCGTCCGTAGCCGTAGCCATACTTGCCGTACTTGCCGTACTTGCCGTAGCCGTAGTAGTAGCCGTACTTCTTCTTCTTCAGATCGACGCCGTTTAGCACGAGATTTACCTTTGGCAGCTTGCCCTCGTCGTTGAAACCGTTGATGAGGCTGAAGTTGCTGCGCAAGCTAAAGTCGGCACGGCAAACGAAGAGGCACATGTCGGCCACACGGGCAATGGAAAGCGTATCGCTGACAAGGCCGATGGGCGGCGTGTCGAGCAGGACATAGTCATAATGTTCCTTGAGGAGTGCCACGGCACGGTCGAGCTGTTCGCGGGAAATGAGTTCACCCGGGTTAGGCGGGATGATGCCCGCTGGCAGCACGTCGAGATTCTCGTTGATGACGCCATGAACAATCTGCTTTTCAAGGGCTTCGTAAGAACTGTCGCTGCCGGAAAGGAACGTGGTGATGCCCTTCTTGTCGGCAGGAATGCCGAAGAGCTTCACCAGACGGGGCTTGCGGATGTCGAGACCGACGACAATCACCTTCTTGCCCAGCAGTGCCAACGACATGCCAAGGTTTGTGGTAACGAACGTCTTGCCCTCGCTCGGGATGCAACTGGTGCAGAGGATGACGTTCTCGTCTCCCTCCAAAATGAAGCGCAGGTTGGTACGCAGGCCGCGGAATGCTTCCTCCATGGCATCGTTGGTGTTCTCGCGAACCACGAGCGCCTTCTCGCCGTCAACAGTCTTGCCTGCCAGAGGAATATCAGCCAGGATGTTTATCTTCGTCAGTTTCTCAATGTCCTCGCGACCCTCAATGCGGTAGCGGAGCAGGTTGCGCAGTATGTAGAGACCAATGGGGAAGCCCACGCCGAGAATGAGGGCAATGAGCCAGATGATACTGTTCTTGGGGGATACCTTACCCACGAACTGGGGCGAGTCGATGATACGTGCCTTGGCAGCCGTGCTGGCCAGGGAGATGTAGTTCTCCTCGCGCTTTTGCAGAAGCATCAGGTAGAGGTTGGCTTTGATTTCCTGCTGGCGGCTCATGTTGGTGAGTGCACGCTCCTGAGTGGGCGTACTGCTGATGCGGCTGCTGTACATGCTGTACTGCTTGTCGGCGCTCGACTTCTGCGTCATCACGTCGCTGCGGATGGCATCGAGACTCATCTTGATGGAAGGCCACATCTCCTCGAGCTGTGAGGTAAGGCGCTGCACGAAGGGGTTGTCCTCGCTCGAGGACTTGAGCAGGCGGTTACGCTGCAGCACAGCATCGTTGTATTTGCTGATGAGGCCATTAAGGTTCGCATCCTTCAACCCGATGTTGGCCGGAATAACCTGCATGGCGTTGGCAGGATTATTCAGATAATTGACCAGGCCGTTGATGATGTTGAGTTGCGTCTCCAGCTCCACTTGCTGCTTCTGGTACTCCGTCGTGCTGGAGAGCGCCGTCGTGGCATTGTTGGTCAGGTTAATCAACTCGTTGCTCTTCTTATACTGCTCCAAGTCGCCTTCCGTCACGTCCAGCTCGCCACGAATGAAGTCGATACGTTCCTTGATGAACTCCTCGGTCTTCATTGCCACCTCGTTCTTGTCCTCGTTGGCATCATCGTTATAGCACTTGAGCAATTCGTTCAAATAGTCGAGCGAACGGCCCACCTGCGTGTCGGTAAACGTAATCTGAGCCACTGTCGTGAACTTGCTGGTGGCACCTGCAGAGAGCTTGCTGCGATACAAGCGTGCCGCTGTCTCCACAGGAAGGATGACGGCATAGAGCGTCTCGTCCTTCCACTTCGCGCCAGGGTTCTGCTGGAAAATAATGACCCCCATAGGCGTGTTGATGCTTCCAGGCAGCTTCGTTATGTCGCGCTCGAAAGTGACTGGCTCGCTCTGCCCTGAAATGCTCACCTTACCCTTCACATGCAAGCCTTTCCCTGTCTTCGTCATCTCCAACTGAATCGGGGTACGCAGCACTGCAAGCTGGTGTTGCGGCATATCCACGATGATGGGATTGTTCTGGTACTGCTCCAACTTCTTGACACGGCCCTCGATGGCATAGTTGACATAGAGCTTCAGGGACTTCACTACGCGGCTGTTGACATTGGTACTGGTCAAGATCTCAAGCTCGTTGTCAAAGCCGTTACTGTTGGTGATGAGTCCCATGTTCTCCAGGTTCATCTGTCCTCCCATCGCACGCCTGTTGCCTTCATCGTCCTTTATCAGCACCTTCATAGCCGAAGTAAAGACCGGCTGAGTGTAGCGCAGATAGCAAAAAGCTATGCACAGGGCAATGATCGTTGACAACACAATCCACTGCCAATGGAGTATGACAATGGTCCAAATCGTGGATAATGAAAAGACACTGGACTCTTCTTCTTTCTGTAATTCTTCGTTAGCAACGTATTCTGCCATATTTCGTTGAAATTAAATTTATATGCATATTATCCAATCAGCGTGCAAAGATACTAATTATTATAATAATGTTAAAGATTTTGCAAGAAAAAATATCTTTTAAGGTGATTTCTTTGCTATTCTTTGCCTGATATTACATAAATTGTCGTAACTTTGCCTACGAAGTGTGTGCATCTGAAGCACACTTTCATCCCAAAGACAATGAACGGAAACAAATCACATACAGCTGCACGGCGGGGGATACGGCTTTGGCTTCGCGATGGTCTGACGCTTCTGGCCGAAGCTCTCCTCTGGACGCTTTGCCTGCATGGCGAGGCAATGGCAATGGGGCGAGGCGACGGCAAGTGGTATCTGCATCTTGCCCTGGGACTTGTGCTTCTGGTCTTCGTGACACGTTTCATCCTCAACGTATCATATAGCCGCACAGCTCGGCGCGACGAAGTCGTGGCGCAAGCCATGAAGACGGCATTGGCCGTTGGCATCCTCTCGGCAGCATTTCCCTATTGGCAGCCTTCCTTCCGGCCGCTTGCCTGGTTGTTCTTCTGCATTGCCCTCACCATTGAACGCCTCATCCTCAACAGTTGGTACATACGTTACGCCATGCACCACAGCGAACTCGGCGTCATCCTTTGCAACGAGGAGACGGCTTGGCAGCTACAAGCCCTGCAGCAAAACACGTACGGCCTGAAACTGAACCGCCTGGAGAAGCTGACGGCTCAGCAACTGGAAGAACACCTCGCTGCCCATCCCGAAACAGAGAGCGTCTATTGTGCGCCTTCTTCCCTGACGGTTGCCGAGCTCGAAGACATTGCCCACACCTGCCGCAAGCAAGGCATAGTGCTTCACTTCCTGCCCCTCGCTTCCTCCTCCTTGCCACAGACGATGCGCAGCGAATGCCGAGGCGTCGTGGGCTTGCTTTCGCCAACAAGCACACCGCTGCAAAGCATTCTCAACAGGATGACAAAGCGCCTCACGGACATCATTTTAAGCCTTCTGGTGCTGACAACCATCTTCCCTGTCTTTGCGTTCATTGCCTTCATCTTCATCAAGAAGCAAAGCCGTGGCCCAATCCTCACAGTCCGGCATATATGCGGCATGAACGGCAAGACGTTCCTCAACCTGACCTTCCGCACACGCCACTATGAAGCTGCGCCTTCCTTCTTCGACGGCACGGGAGACCCAGGATACTTCCCCTTCGGCAGGTTCCTGAAGCATTCCCGCCTGGAGTTGCTGCCGCAATTCCTTTGCGTGCTTTGGGGAAGCATGACGATTGTGGGGTCGCAGACGATGCGGCCCGAACAATATGCCGAATATCGCCGCGAGCTGAGGCATCTCTTCGTCTCCGGCTATCGCTTGAAGGCTGGCATCACGAGCTATCAGTTCGCAGGAAAGAGCAAAGGCAGCATGGAGGCCGACGTCTGGTACAGCAGGAACTGGGGCTTCTGGCTCGATGTCCGCATCATGCTTCAACGCCTCGGCACACTCCTGAGCCGTTCGAAAGCAAAGTCTATACATTATATATAATGTGAAACATCAAGAAACAGTAAACAGTAATTTGCCAAATCGTAAATCGTAAATCGTCAAATCGTAAATAACTATCATGTCTATATTCAGCAAACTGTTCGGTAAGAACAACGAGAAAGAACAGACAAGAGTGGGCGGCATGGAGGACTTCATGCTCCTCATCCGTGTCTATTATCAGGCAGTCATGGCAGCCCAGCTTGGCATCAACAACCTGGGTGCATTGCCCGACCTGCGCATCTTCAAACAGACCTACCGCGTGCCCACAGCCAACAACAAGCTCGGCGTTGCCGAGAAGAAGCACTGCCGAAAGCTCATGCAGGACATCTACAAGGTTAGCGACGGCTTCTTCGAAGAAATCGACGGAAGCATCCGCAAGCACTGCCGCAAGATACAGGATGCTCAAAGTTATCTCATTCAGTTCCAGGGCTTCAGCCAAGACCTGATGATGCTCATGGGGAACCTCATGCAGTGGAAGATGCGCCTGCCCAGCTTCTTCCGCAATGCCCTCCGAGAGATGACGGCAAAGCAGGTTCACCAGGTGCTGACAAAGAATGATTGGAAGGACGAAGGCGTGCGCCGTGCCTGCATCTCTGTTCGCAAATACCAAAACGTCCTTGGATATACAGAACAATGGATGACGGAGTACGTTCACACCATTGTGATGCTCGCAAAAAAGGAGCCAAAGAAAAATAGTGAACAATAAACTTGCAAAAAGAGAAAAAAAGTATTATCTTTGCCCGCAAATTGAGTTAATCTGTCATGAATCCTGAACTAAATAGCCTCATTAAACGCCTTGAAACGCGCGTCAGACAGCTCATTCTGCAGCAGGCACAGCTGCAGGAAGAGCAGGAACGCCTGCGCTCGCAACTCAAGGAGAAAGACGAGGAGATTCTCAACCTGCAGATTCAGAACGAAGAACTCAAACAACAATATAGCCGTCTGAAGATGGCAAAGTACATCGACATGGCCGACAACGATGTCAAAGACATGCGAGGCCGTATCAGAACGATGGTGCGCGATATTGACCGGTGCATCTCTATGCTCAAAGTGACACAGTAGGCACAGATTAGGGATTAAAGATTAAGGATTAAAGACTTAACTATCAAGAGCAATGGATGACACCCTTTCAATAACTCTCCACTTCGGTTCATGGACCCTGCCCATGACCATTAAGCGTGACGAAGAATACGTTTATCGTCAGGCTGAGAAGCTCATCAAGGAGAGATTCAACTTCTATACAAGCAGCTATCCCGGGCAGAACACCGAGATGTATCTGGTGATGACTATCCTCGACATTGCCGTGCAGAGCAAGCGTCAGGAGACGAACTACGATGCACAGCCCATCATGGACGTGCTCAGCCCGCTGCTTTCGGAAGTCGAGGCCGCACTCATCAAGAAATAAGAGAGTTAGTGACCCCGAGTATAAACATTTATCACTTTTATTTATAACACATGACAACAGAAATCATCGTTGCCCTTTCTATAGCCATCCTACTTTTCTTTGTCCTCGTGGCTGTATGGTACTTCGTGGCCGTACCGGCAAAGAGGAAGGCTTTGGCCGAAGAAGCACGCGAGAATGCCGAGAAAGAGGCAGAAGTCATCAAGCAGAAGAAGCTGCTTGAGGTGAAAGAGAAATTCCTTAGCAAGCGCACAGAGCTTGAGAAGGAAGTGCGCCAGCACAATCAGCAGATACAGCAGAGCGAGAACCGCATCAAGCAGCGCGAGATGCAGCTCAACCAGAAGCAGGACGAGCTGACGCGCCGCAAACAGGAAGCCGACGCTCAGCGTCAGCGCATGGAGACGCAGCAGGCCATGCTCGAAAAGAAAGAGGAGGAACTGGGCGCACGCTTCTCCGACCTCATCAACCAGGAGCGCACGAAGCTCGAGGAAATCTCCGGACTCAGTGTCGAAGAGGCTCGCGAACGACTCATCGAGACGCTGAAGGACGAGGCCAAGACCAATGCCGCCGCCTACATCAACGAAATCATGGACGATGCCCGCATGACGGCCACCAAGGAAGCCAAGCGCATCATCATCCAGAGCATCCAGCGCGTCGCCACAGAGACGGCCGTAGAGAACTCCGTCACGGTGTTCCACATCGACAACGACGAAGTGAAGGGACGCATCATCGGTCGCGAAGGCCGCAACATCCGAGCCCTCGAGGCGGCCACAGGCACAGAGATTGTCGTGGACGACACACCCGAAGCCATCGTCATCAGTGCCTTCGACCCCATTCGCCGCGAAGTGTGCCGCCTGGCTCTGCACCAGCTCGTCAGCGACGGACGCATCCATCCCGCACGCATCGAAGAGGTCGTGGCAAAGGTCAAGAAGCAGATCGAAGAGGAAATCCTCGAAGTGGGCAAGCGCACCACCATCGACCTCGGCGTACACGGACTGCACCCCGAACTCATCCGCATCATCGGCAAGATGAAGTACCGCAGCAGCTACGGACAGAACCTCCTGCAGCATGCTCGCGAGACGGCCAACCTCTGCGCCGTCATGGCCTCCGAGCTGGGTCTCAACCCCAAAAAGGCAAAACGCGCCGGACTGCTGCACGACATCGGCAAGGTGCCCGACGAGGAACCCGAACTGCCACACGCTCTCTACGGCGCCAAACTGGCCGAGAAGTACAAGGAGAAGCCGGAGATATGCAACGCCATCGGTGCGCACCACGACGAGATGGAGATGACCACGCTGCTCGCACCCATCGTGCAAGTCTGCGATGCCATCAGCGGCGCACGTCCCGGAGCACGTCGCGAAATCGTAGAAGCCTACATCAAGCGACTCAAGGACCTCGAAGACATCGCCATGAGCCACCCGGGCGTCGTCAAAACGTACGCCATCCAGGCTGGCCGCGAACTGCGCGTCATCGTCGGAGCAGACAAGATAGACGACAAGCAGACAGAGCAGCTCAGCGCAGACATCGCCACAAGAATTCAGAACGAGATGACGTATCCCGGACAGGTCAAGATAACGGTCATCCGCGAGACACGCTCCATCGCCTACGCCAAGTAACTCTATCCGCTTTCTCCAAGCCCCTGATTCTAAGAATGCGGGGAAATGTTAAAATAAAGGCGTGCTCTTATCGACATAAGGGCACGCCTTTATTGCAATAAGAGCGTGCCTTTATTTGAACAAAGGCACAGCCTTTTGGCAATATGGCGGTGCTCCCCACCCTATTTAGGGGGAGGATGGGAGGGGGCTTTCCTCCTCAAAGGGGATGGATTCGGGGAGCATGGGAGGGGGCTTTCCCCCTCGCTGCTTCACTTTTTCTTCGGTTGCTTCTGGAACTTATACATGATGTGCAGGAGGCCGTATCGCGGCAGGACATTGGTGTAAGTCTCTGTTCGGCCTTGGGCGTTGATGGTGCGCGTGACGTTGGAGAGCTGCCCGAGGATGTCGAAGCCGTCGAGCATGACGACCCACTTGCCCTTGAAGAGCGCACGAGCCAGGCGGGCGTTCCAGACGACATCGGCTGTATTGAGCGAGGCATCGGTGTAGCCCGTTCGCCCATAGAGCGTAAGGTCGGTGGTGAGGTCGAACTTCCAGGGCAGGTGGACGATAGCATTCGCCCCGATGCGATACTGCCAGGCGTTGATGTTCTGGAACGTCGAGCGGTCGCTCGTATAGCGGTTCCAAGCCACATCCGACGAGAAACCAAGGGTGTGTTTGCCAAGCGAAAGACTCAGTTTGGGCGAAAAGGAAATGGTGGCGGAGCGCACGACAAGCCTCTCCCCAACCCTCTCCAAAGGAGAGGGAGACCAGCCTGCTGCCTCGCCGCCATTCACCCCTCCTTCGGAGGGGACGGGGGAGGCTGCCTCTTGGTTCATATCCACGCTGTTCCTAAAGCTGAACTGCGTGACCATGCTGGCGCTGTGCTTCTTGCCGTCGCCAAAGCTGTAGTTGATGGTATGCTTGGCCGAAGCGTCCCAGTTGCCGTTGACATTCGTCGGGCAGAACGTGCGGCGGCCGGTCGCGCGGTCATAGATCTGGCCCATGCCTATCGCGTTGTGTGTGAAGCCATAACTGAGGTCGAGGCGGTTGTGCATGCGCTTTTCGAGCGAATACAGATTGCCGTCGAGGACAGCGTCGGTGCGGATGGCGTATCGAAGGTCAGGGTTGCCGATGCGGATGTTCATGGGGTCTGTGTCATCCACGATGCCTGCCTCGTTCAGAAGCTCAGGCGCCTCGCTCCTCACCCGCACTTCGAGTCCGGCATGATGCCCGTCCTTAGTCCTCAGCCAGGGCTTTGTCTTGAACTCGAACGTCGGGCTGAAGCGGTGGAGAAGGGTGTCGATGCTGCCTCGCTCGTAGGCATGGCGCTGCGCATTCAGCGTGGCATCAATCCTGAAATCAAGGTAGAACTGACCCCATTCCTTCTGCCCCAAGCCATATTTGAAGTCGGCCCAAAAGGCGCTTGTGTTGTCGATGTAATGCGCCAGATGACTGTTCGCGCGGTCGAAGACCTGCCTGTATTCGGTCACGCTGGGCAGCAAGTCGATGGGTTTAGAGAAGCTTGAGTCGGCATTCGGCAGGCGGTCCATGCGGTAGATGCACTCCTGCTCGCGCCGATTGCTGTGGGAGAACCGATAGCCCAACACCAATTGTCGGTAGTGTTCGCCAAGGGAGAATGTATATTGGACGAAGGGAGCCAGTTCGAACTTGCTGCGAGGCGGGGTGTCGATGTATTGGTGGCGGAACAAAGGACCAGCAGACCCTCCCCAGCCCTCCCTT
>CAMKTM010000095.1 GCA_946415695.1 uncultured Prevotellaceae bacterium
GCTGCGAGTACAACGCAGCAGCCGTGGGCGAAGTGAACGTGGTGACGAAGATGAAGGAGACAAACGCTGTCATCGGCGGCGAAGGCAACGGCGGCGTCATCTATCCTGCTGCCCACTATGGTCGCGACGCCCTCGTAGGCATCGCACTCATCCTCACCTATATGGCCAAGAAGGGCATGACGGCAAGCCAGCTGCGCGCCACCTATCCTCCCTACTTCATTGCCAAGAACCGCATCGACCTCACACCCGAGACCGACGTGGATGCCATCCTCGCTAAGGTCAAGGAGATGTATTCCAACGAAGAAGTCAACGACATCGACGGCGTGAAGATAGACTTCCCCGACAAGTGGGTACACCTGCGCAAGTCGAACACCGAGCCCATCATCCGCGTCTACAGCGAGGCCAGCACCATGGAAGCTGCCGACGCCATCGGCAAGGAGATAATGGACGTGGTATATAGCATGGTATAAACTTAAAGGTTCTAAGGTTATGAGGTCGCTTCGCTTTCAGGTCGTAAGGTGAAGTTACCTCATAACCTAACAACCAAACAACCTCATAACCATACATCCTCAAAACCAAACAACCTCATAACCTTATAACCTAATAACCTCATAACCTAATAACTATGTTAACACAAATCATCAATGCAAAGATTCTGACCCCGCAGGGATGGCTCAAGAACGGCAGCGTCATCCTTCGCGACAACAAGATACTGGAAGTAACGAACTGCGACTTGGCCGTCATTGGCGCGGACCTCATCGATGCCAAAGGCATGTGCGTAGTGCCGGGCTTCATCGACATGCACGTGCACGGCGGCGGCGGCAGAGACTTCCAGGAAGGTACGCCAGAAGCTTTCCGCACTGCGATAGAGGCACACGCCAAGCACGGCACAACAAGCATCTTCCCTACCCTAAGCAGTAGCACAGTGCCAATGATTGAAAAAGCTGTCAAGACTTGCTCTGAACTGATGAAGGAGAAGGACTCTCCCGTCCTCGGCCTTCACCTCGAAGGGCACTACCTTAGTCCCAACAAGGCAGGAGCACAACAGCCCGAATGGATTAAGAACCCCGACCCCAACGAGTACATTCCCATCGTGGAGCACTCCGACTGCCTGACACGTTGGGATGCCGCGCCTGAGCTTCCCGGCGCCTTGCAGTTCGGCAGATACTGTGCAGAGAAGGGCATCCTGCCAAGCATCGCACACACCAACGCCGAGTACGACGACGTGAAGGCCGCCTTCGAAGCAGGCTTCACCCACGTCACCCACTTCTACAACGCCATGCCTGGCTTCCACAACAAGATGGGCTACAAGTACGAAGGCACGGTGGAAAGCGTCTATCTCATCGACGACATGACCATCGAATGCATTGCCGACGGCATACACGTCCCGCCAACCATCCTTCGAATGGCTTACAAGATAAAAGGTGTGGAGCGCATGGCCCTCATCACCGACGCCCTGGCCGTCGCAGCAGCCGGGCCAGAAGCCAAGGCTTTCGACGACAGGGTTATCATCGAGGACGGCGTCTGCAAGCTCGCCGACCGCAGCGCTCTTGCCGGCTCCATCGCCACGACCGACCGCCTCGTGCGAACACTCGTCCAGCAAGCAGAAGTGCCCTTGGAGGATGCTGTCCGCATGGCAAGCGAAACGCCGGCACACATCATGGGCGTATTCGACCGCAAGGGTGCTCTGTCACGCGGCAAGGATGCCGACATCCTTATCCTCGACGAAAAGCTCAAAGTGCGCTGCGTATGGCAAATGGGCAAGATTATTGAAAACACATTGTTCTGAACACTCCGAAAGCTCTGAACACTCCGATTACTCCAAGAATGACATGAACCCGATCCGAAAGCTGTGGCAGAAGGCCAGACACAGTGAAGGGATGCGAGAGAAGTTGCGCATCATCATCTTCCAAAGCGACACTCCAATGGGGAAAGCCTTCGACGTCGCATTGCTTTGGTTCATCGTGGCAAGCATTGTGGTCGTTGTGGTGGAAAGCATGAAGGGGATTCCACCTATGGCAAAGCATGTCTTCACTGTGCTGGAGTACGTCTTTACGTTCTTCTTCACTTTGGAGTACCTTTGCCGCCTCTACTGCTCGGACCAGCCGCGAAAGTATGCTTTCAGTTTCTTTGGCATCATCGACTTGCTGAGCACGCTGCCTTTGTACATCGGATGGATATTCGGCCCAGTTCGCTACTTGATGGTGGTACGGACGTTCCGCCTCATTCGTGTCTTTCGTGTGTTCAAGCTCTTCAGCTTCTTGCAAGAAGGCGACCTGCTGATGCGCTCCATCATCATCAGCGCTCCGAAGATAGGCGTCTTCTTCCTCTTCATGCTCATCATGGTCATCAGCATGGGGACGCTTATGTACATAGTGGAAGGCAACATCCCGGGCACGCCATTTACCGACATCCCGACCAGCATCTACTGGGCCGTCGTGACGATGACCACCGTGGGCTATGGCGACATTGCTCCCGCCACCTTCCTCGGGCGAGTGCTCAGTGCGATAGTCATGCTCATGGGTTACACCATTATGGCTGTGCCTACGGGCATCGTCAGCGCTCAGTTGGTTCACGACCACAAGCCGCACCATAAGGCAGGGAACTGTCCGGAATGTGGTTCTCCCCTCCCCTTCGATGCGCACTTCTGCCCTTTCTGTGGATTGAAGCAAGACAAGACAAACAATTTCAAGAGTGTTAAGCTGCCGTTGATACTGCTCTTCCTGATGTCGTGGTTTTCCTTGAATAGTCTTGCTCAGGACGAACTGCTGACTGGCACGGTGATCGGCACAGCCGAGAGCGTCGATTACGCCACAGGCAGGGCAAGTACGACTGTCAACACTGCTGCCGATGCCTTCGACGGCGATCTCTCCACATACTTCGCTTCCTACGAGCGAAGCAAGACTTGGGTAGGCCTTGACCTCGGCGAGCCTCATGTCATCACCCGCGTGGGCTGGTCGCCTCGCAACGACGGTCTGGGACCGAGGCGTATGCTCTTGGCTCTCTTCGAGGGTGCCAACAGTCCAGACTTCATGGATGCCGTACCACTTTATATTATTGACGAAGAAGGCACGATCGGCACAATGAGCTATGCCGACGTGAATGTTTCTCGAGGTTTCCGCTACGTTCGCTACATCGGTCCTGCCGATGCACGTTGCAACGTAGCGGAAGTCGCGTTTTATGGACATGCCGGCGAAGGCGACGACAGCCACTTCTATCAACTCACCAACCTGCCTACCGTATCCTTTCATACCATTGATAACATCGAGCCATACGACAAGGTGAACGAAATCACCTCGTCCTTCACCATCATTTATGCCGACGGCACGATGATTCAGGAGGAGAGCGGCACGTCGCGACTGCGCGGCAATGCCTCGATGGCACACCCCAAGAAGCCTTACCGCATCAAGTTCGACGAGTCGCACCGCATCTTCAAGAACTCTGACATGAAGTCGCCGGCGAAGGCCAAGAAATGGACGCTCATAAACAATTACGACGACAAGACTTTGATGCGCAACCTCGTGGCCTTCGAGATAGCACGCCGCATGGGCTTCGACTATGTGCCGTGGTGCAAACCGGTGGATGTCATCGTGAACGGCGAGTACCGCGGTTGCTACCAACTCACCGACCAACTGTCTGTCGATAAGAACCGCATCGACATCACCGAGATGGGGCAGGCCGACATCGAAGGCGAGGAACTGACAGGCGGCTATCTGCTCGAGCTGGACGGCTATGCCAGCCAGGAAGTCTCTTGGTTCACCAGTGCCGCTGGCAATCCTGTCACCATCAAAAGCCCTGACGACGACGAAATCGTACCCGTACAGGCCGAATACATCCGCCGTGAGTTCAACCTCATGGAGGCGAAGATACTGGCTGCCAACTTCGACGACCCCGAGATTGGCTTCCGCTCGAAACTCGACGAGACGACCCTCCTGCAGTACTTCCTGACCGAAGAGCTTGCGGGCAATCCCGATGCCTTCTGGAGCTGTTACTTTACGAAAGAGCGAGGCGAGAGCATGTTCCGCATGGGACCTGTATGGGATTTCGACAATGCGTTCGACAACGACAACCGCTTTTTCCCCATCAACAATCAGGGCGACTTTCTTTCCCTTGCACGAGGCGGTGCCGGAAACTTCAGGGCTTTGCTCAAACGCATGTTTTCCGACCGAGCGCTTTGCGATTCGATGGCTGTCATGTGGAACACCGCCCGGGAGGACGGCCGCATCACGGCTGAAGTGCTCACTGCTTATATCGACTCGATGGCGGCAGAGATGATGCAGTCACAACGCCTCAACTTCATGCGCTGGCCCATACTGAACCAACTCATCCAGGTCAATCCCCGAGCCGGCGGCTCGTATGAAGTCGAGGTGGGATGGATAAAGGAGTACGTTGAGAACCGCATTCCGTGGCTCGACAACATGATAAACGACAATCCCGATGACGAGGAGGCGGAGGTAGTGGAGATTGCTTCGGCAGAACAACTGGCGGACTTTGCCATTCGTGTCAACACAGGCGAGACGAATCTTAATGCTGTATTGAAGGCCGACATCGACTTTTCCGCCTATCCATACACCATGATTGGCAACGGCATCAGCTACAAGGGAGAGTTCGACGGCGCCGGCCATTCCATTACTCTTGCCCAGGTGCGCTCGGACGACCATGCCGGACTGTTCTGCTTCCTCTCTGGCTATGTTCACGACCTCACCACGACGGGCAGCATCACCACCTCTTCCAAGTTCGCCGCAGGCATAGCGGCCAACACGGAGAATGCCACGATAGAGCGTTGCCAGAGCCGTGTGGACATCATCAGTTCGGTGAATGGCGACGGCACACATGGCGGCATCGTCGGCGTCTCGCGTGCAGGAACCATCATCCGCGACTGCCTCATCAGCGGCAGCATGACGGGCTTCCGGACGAACTGCTGTGGAGGCGTCTCGGGATGGGCGGACGGGCCGACTGCCATCTCCAACTGCCTCATCACAAGCCAGTTCTCTGTAGGCACGAACGGCAGCGACCTGCTGGCCCGCAACAGCGGCAATGTCACTTCGTCCAACAACTTTTTCCAAGGGGATTGGAATGCCGCGAACGATTGTGGCGATGTCACTTTGCTGACGGAGCACCAGCTTAATTATGGCGAGGCATGCTTCCTGCTCGAAAACAGACAGCCGGGCAGCACTTCGTGGCGGCAGACGCTTGGCGTGGATGTGACGCCCGTTCCTGATGCCACGCACGGCACCGTCTATTGCTTCTCGCGAGTACATTGCGACGGCTCGCCCTACACGACGCTCGACAGCTTCACCAACGATGTGTCGCTCAACGGACAGGATGAGCACTTCTTCCAGGACGGCATCTGTCTGGCCTGCGGATACATCGATATAGAGAACCTGCCACGCGACGAACGCGGCTACTACTGCATCTCGTCGGCAGAGATGCTCAACTGTTTTGCACAAATGATAGAGCGAGGCAACACGAACATCTGCGGGGTGCTGACCGAAGACATTGACTTCACCGCCTACCCCAACACGATGATTGGCAGCGGGAACGCTTTCCGCGGCACCTTCGACGGCAACGGTCACACCGTCACCATCGCCTTGAATCGCAATGCCGACTTTGCCGGACTCTTCTGCCACCTGTCGGGAACGGTGAAGGACCTCACCCTGCGCGGCTCGATTACTACCGACAAGAAGTTCGCAGGCTTTGTGGCCGACCTCGCCGGCGGCTCATTGCTCCGCTGCCAAAGCTACATCGACATCAACGCCACCATCTCGGGCGACGGCACGCACGGCGGATTGGCCGGGCTCTTCAGCGAGGGAGCAGGCATCAGCCAACTGCAGGATTGCATCTTCGCCGGAACGATAAACGGCCAGGAGGTAAACAGCTGCGGAGGTCTCGTGGGATGGGCCACGGCAACGGGACTCATCTCCAATTGCTTCATGGCGGGCAAGATGGACATCAGTCCATCGGGCGGCAACATCATCTGTCGCAATAGCAGCCAGGCCATTATCCTCGACACATACTACTACAGCGACTGGAGCGCCGAGGCCCCCGACAAGGCAATCAGCACCGATTTATTTGACATGACGAGCGGAAGGCTGTGCTGTCAGCTCAACGCAGAACGTCCACAGAACAAATGGGCTTGGTATCAGACTCTCAGCGAAGACCTCTTCCCCGTGCCGGACAACAGGCATCTGCCCGTCTGGCCCTATGAAGGCTCGTACATCAACGAGAACCCCGACGGCCTTGAAGAAATTCATAACTCGCAATTCACCACTCATAACGACGGCACAATGTACGACCTCAGCGGCCGAAAAGTTCAATCTTCAATCTCCAATGTTCAATTAAGAAAGGGCATTTACATCAAGGACGGAAAGAAGGTCTTTAGATAAACAAAAAACCCGATGGATTATGGACAGATTAGAACACATATACGTAATCATTGCCCAAAAGGGGGTTGCCGATGTCACATTACGAGAAATCAATAGCTACATAAAAGATATACAAAATGGGACAGAAGATTTTCCTCGATTCAATCTATCAGAGCATGCAGGACTCTGCACGGCAGGTGCGCCTCTCATTGGGGCGTCCATCATCGCATGCTACGCGACAGCAAGCCTTACAGCAGGTGGCAATGCTGAAAGCAGCAAAAGAAGCCCAACTCATTGGGAAATAGATGAGCGGCAGGAACAACTCATCGAACAATGGGCCAAAGCAGCAAACTTATGGGTGGAAGGCTCTGAAAAGATACTCAAGGAGAACTTTGGCCCTATGATTGCACAAGGTGCAGAGGCAAAGGTCTATTACCACGAAGGTGATACATCTGTGGTTAAAGAGCGTGTCTCCATCTATTCAACAACTCAGAAGGCTCTTGATGCCATAGTGCTCCACAATTGTCTTTTCCCCGAAACAGCGATGAAGGTGGTAGGCTTTACCCGCGACAGCGATGGACTCATGCGAATAGTGCTGACACAACCATACGTGAACTGTTTGCGTTTAGCCACTAAGGAGGAAATTGATAACATGGTGGCGTCAAAAGGATTTCGCGACAACTGTAATGGAGAAGGGGTAAACTATGTTCTCCGACCGTATAGCACTCGAAGACATGCACCCTGCTAATGTCTTTATTGATGTGGTAACGGGAAAGCCAATATGTATTGACTGCATCGTGAAGTATAAAAAATAGCAACTACAGACGAACTGACAGCCATTCTGCAGAAGCAAGTCCTCGAAGGTAAAAGTAGCAGATAGTTGTAGAAGTGATAAACGAAACAGATTAAACAAACTTAAGAAAGGGCATTTACATCAAGGACGGAAAGGAAATCGTCTATGGTCCGGACGGACACGAAATGCGACACTGAAAAACAAGGCGTGCCTCGTTGGCCAATTAGGTTAAGCATTATTGCAATAAAGGCGTGCCTCGTTGACCAATTAGGTTAAGCATTATTGCAATAAAGGCGTGCCTCGTTGAAAAACATAACATAGGGAATATGAACAACAGCATCACAAAAAGAGTTGAAACCCTGCGTAGCTATCTAAGGCGGAACGGGCTTTGTGCCTTCATCTTCCCCAGCGCCGACCCGCATCAGGGCGAGTACGTGCCCGAACATTGGCAGACGCGCAAGTGGATAAGCGGCTTCGACGGCAGTGCCGGCACAGCCGTCGTCACACTCTCCCATGCGGCCCTTTGGACCGACAGCCGCTACTTCATAGCTGCCGAGCAGCAGCTCCAGGGCACACCATTCACGCTGATGAAGGAAGGACTGGCAGAGACACCGAGCATTCCCGAATGGCTCACCAATATAATTCATAATTCACAATTCACAATTCATAATGAGCCGTGCGAAGCAATGGTCAATGGTCAATGGTCAATGGTCAATGAACAACGTCCAACGCTCAATGAGCCGGGCGAAGCAATGGTCAATGGTCAATGGTCAATGGTCAATGAACAACGTTCAACGCTCAATGAGCCGGGCGAAGCAATGGTCAATGGTCAATGGTCAATGGTCAATGAACAACGGTCAATGGTCAATGAGCAAACGGTCGGCATCGACGGTGAAGTCTTTACTGCGACTGAAATAGAAGAATTGGAAGCTGCTTTGAGCCACGCCGGCATCAAGCTTCGCACGGACCTCGACCCTGCCGAAGAGCTTTGGACAGACCGTCCGCCCATCCCAAAGAACAAGGTGGAGATACAGCCTTTGGAGTTCGCCGGCGAGTCGGCCCAAAGCAAGATAGAACGCGTGCGGCAGGCACTGAGAGACCATTCAAAATTCAATATTCAAAATTCAAAAGCAGACGAGGCGAGTGTAGCCTCAGGCAGCATCCTCATCTCCCAACTGGACGAGATCGCCTGGCTCCTCAACCTTCGCGGCTCCGACGTACATTGCAACCCCGTCTTCGTCAGCTATGTCCTGCTCACACAGAACGACGTGACGCTCTTCATCGACAGCGAAAAGCTTGACGAAGCTGTTTCCGACTACCTCCGAAGCATCGGCGTAAAGGTGAAGCCTTATGAAGAAGCAAAGGCTCTCTTTAACTCCCCCTTAAAGAAGGAGAACTCAGGGCAGAAAGCCTCCCCTTTAAGGGGAGGTTTGGTAGGGTCTTTTAAGTCCATCAAGAACCCTGCCGAGATAGCCGGTTTCCGCAGGGCGATGGTGCGCGACGGCGTGGCGATGGTCAAGTTCCTGCATTGGCTGAAGCCTGCTGTGGAAGCCGGAGGGCAGACGGAAATCAGCATCGACAAGAAGTTGACGTCGCTGAGGGCGGAACAAGACTTGTATCGGGGATTGTCCTTCGACACGATTGCCGCCTACGGCCCGCATGGCGCCATCGTCCACTACGAAGCCACGCCCGAGACGGATGCCGTGCTCGAACCCAAAGGACTGCTGCTGCTCGACAGCG
>CAMKTM010000096.1 GCA_946415695.1 uncultured Prevotellaceae bacterium
ACGCTCTTATTGTCAACGAGGCACGCTCTTATTGAAATAAAGGCACGCTCTTATTAAAATCAATACTGTCCGGGGAATTCGGCCTGAACCAAAGGTCGACGGCCGAAGGGAAAGTCAAAGGCCATTAAGCTGTCAGCCCAGGGCAGCGCCCTGGGCTGACAGCTTAATGCCCCTGCGGGGCGTCACAAGCCCCTGCCAATCACATTTTGTTCTAAATGCCGATGATTATGAGGGTACAGGAGATGATGAAACATTTTCCCCGGACACCAATAAAAAACAACAACGGATTACACGGATTTCATGGATTCTCGTCGTGCTGATAGTCAGCAGATAAGACAATCCGTGAAATCCGTGTAATCCGTTGTTGCTTATTACGACTTAGTTTATATCGGTCGTTTATGGGATTTAGGTCTGTTTATTTCTTCTTGTTCAGGTCGAGGACGCGGACGGCACGGAACTTCAGGCCTGCGCCATGACCGAGGAAGCCGATGTGGCCCGTCTTGTTGAACATGCCGGGATGGTTGTGGTGGTCAACCGTGTAGGGATTGTTGTCCGAGCCGTCGGGAGCCACGTTGTGACCCTTGCAGGCTTCCTTGATGTCGCCATCCACGATGACTTCGCCATTCACGGTGACGGTGATGTGGTTGCCCTGCACGCGGATTTCCTCTTCGCTCCATTCGCCCAGAGGCTTGTGCTTGATGCGCTTGGCGGGAATGACACCATAGACTGAACCATGGACCTGATATTCGCGCAAGCCGGCATAGATGGGGTCGTCGTGGTCGAGTATCTGAACCTCGCACATGCCGTCGTAGGCAGCATCGACGCCCATTGGGGTGCGGATGCCTACGCCGTTGTTCACGCCCGGGCGCAGGAAGCAGAACTCGAAGCGGAAGATGAAGTCGCGATACTCCTTCTTGGTGTAGAGGTTGCTCTCGTTGCCGTAGTTGGCGGTGACGTTGATGCAGCCGTTAATGGGCACGTAGCCCACCTTGTTGCCCACGAAGTTGTCGAGGTTCGTGCCGTCGAAGAGGAGCTCGAAGCCCTGCTTCTTTTCTTCGTCGGAGAGGACATAGACGGGCGCGGGCTTCATCTCGGAGAGCTTCTGGCGGAGGGCATCTACGGCATATCCGTCGTCGGCGTCGCCAGTGGACTTGAAGATGTTGATGCACTTCTCGAGGTTGGCCTTGCAGACGTCGTATTCGATGTCCTCGGTGGTCTTGGAGATGATGTCCTTGCAGGCTGTGGCAGCGGTGTAGCCAAGTTCCTTGTCGTCGAGCTGCTTGGCGGCAAGCAGGAAGGCGTTGCGGGTGGGCACAATCGAGAGCTTCGAGAGGATTTCCTTCTTGTTTGCCCCCTGTTTAGCCAAGGAGAATGCTTCGCTGAGCTTTGCCGAGCGGTTGTCGAGGTTCTTTTCTTTGCTGACCACAAGGCGGACATAGTTCATCAAAGCCTTTTCGTCGCCTTTCTTTGCTGCGGCGAGCAGAGGCTTTGCGGCTTTATAGTTGTTGCTCTTGCCCAGGGCTTCGATGGCTGCGGCATCGCCAATCTTTTCGAGGTCGGCAACAGAAGCGTCGGTTCCCGTAGCAGCGAGCAAGGGATAGAGGCGCTCCTTGTTGGGCAACTGGGGCATTTCCACGAACTGGGAGATTTCCTTGTACTGGTCGTCGGCCGAAAGCGTTTGCAGGCTTGCCATAGCAGCCTTTTGCCACTTCGAGACATTCTGTTTGTTTGGCGAGACAGCCACGGAGCCGATAACGGATTTCGACAGTTCGGGTGTCACCACTCCTGGCAGGGCATTGAGGGCAGCATCGCCGTATGTCTTGTCAGATGCCAGTTTGAAGATTTCCTGGGCAGCTTCTGCGTAGTGACGTGCAGAGGCAAGTTTCAGCAGGGAGAGCTTCTTTTCCCCTGCTGCAGACTTCAAGGCTTCCGACAGGTTCAGCTTGTCGGGGAAGGAGCAGAGGGCGCGATAGGCTTCAGCATCGTTCGTGCCGCCAAGCTGGTCGATGAGCACCTTCTGAGCATCCTCGCCGCCAATCTTTCCCAAAGCCTCGATAGCAGCCTTCGCAGGCTTGTCGCCTTGGGCTGCAGCCTGAGTCAGCAAAGGTTTCTGGCTGGCCACCTTGTTGTCGCCCAGCCAGTAGAGGACGTCGCACTTGGCTTCCTCGCTGAGGGACTTGTACTTCTTCGTCACGCTTGCAGCCAGTTCGTCGGTCACGAGCCCCTTTGCCGTGGCAAACTTGAGGGCTTGCATCCGCAGGGCGTGGTCCTTACCCTTGACGGCTTTCACAATTTCTTTCCCAGCACCGTCGCCCAGGCTGACGAGCTTGTCATAAGCCTGAGCATAAGGGCTTGCACCTTTCTGGTCAACGTAGGCGACATCCTCTTCCTTCGAGAGCAGACGGAGCTCGTTCTCGAGGAACTGCTTGGCATCCTTGTCGCTCTGCGCGGCGATGGCTTGCTTGAGGCCTTCGCGCACTTTTGCAGCCCAAGCCTCGTTCGTTCCTGCAAAGGCGACAGCGCCATGAATGGTGTATTCCACCTTGGCGTTGACGCGCTGGGCTGCTGGCTTGAGCATGGCGGCAAGCATGGTGATGGATTGCGGCGCAGCCTGCACGAGGGGCTGCATCTCGTTATTGAAGTCGGCCTGTTTCTGTATAGGCACAAGTGCGAGCACATCCTGAACGATGGTCTCGGTAGCGCGGTTGCGTGCGTCCTGTGCAAAGACAGGCAGGCTGAGCAACATCGCTGCTATAATAATATATAATGTACGTTTCATCTTTTTATAATTAAGAATGAAGAATTAAGAATTTGCTGCCGCCTTTAACTGCTGTGTTCTTTATGTTGAAGGGTGAGAGCGAAGAGTGAGAGCGGTAGCAAATTCTTCACTCTTCATTCTTCACTCTTCATTGTTCAGATGAGTTTCCCCCATTCGCCACGCATTGGCTGGTTGACGAGGCGGTTGGCTTCGTCGTCGTTGATGAAGGTTTGCGTCTTGGGGTCGAAATGGAGTGTGCGGTTGAGGCGCAGGGCGCAGACGCCGATGTTGACGATGGTGGCGCTGTGGTGGCCGTTGCTTTCGTTGAGGGCGAACTGGCGGCGTGTGCGCACGCACTCCAGGAAGTCTGTGTTGCGCTCCTCGGGGTCGGGCAGCTCGTTGATGATTTGCTGCACGTTGGGTATGGTGCACTCGAAGCCCTTATAGACTTTGCCCTTCGGTCCTTCGATGTATGGCACTTTGCCTTGGCTTTCGAAGCCTTCGCCTTCGAGGATTATCTGGCAGCCGTCGGCATAGGTGTAGGTGATGTTGCGCCAGATGCCTACTGCGTCGGGATGCTGCTGCGGCGCATCGATCTCCACCTTGACGGGGAAGTCGTTGTCTTTGCCGAGTATATACTGCACGGGGTCGATGTAGTGCTGACCCATGTCTGCCAAGCCGCCGCCGTCGTAGTCGAAGTAGCCGCGGAAGGTCTGATGCGTGCGGTGGATGTTGTAGGGCTTATAGGGAGCAGGGCCGAGCCACAGGTCGTAATCGAGTTCTTTGGGCACTTGTTGCACTTCGAGGTTTTCTTTGCCTACCCAGAAGAATTTCCAGGCGAAGCCCGTAGCGCCGGAGATGCGCACCTTGAGCGGCCAGCCGAGCAATCCGCTGTCAACAAGTTTCTTGAGCGGCTTAACTTCTGTGCCGAGGCCATAGAAGGTGTCCTTGAAGCGGAACCATGTGTTCAGACGGAACACGCGGGCGTTGCGCTTCACGGCTTCTTCCACTCGTCGTCCTTCGCCGATGGTGCGGGTCATGGGCTTTTCGCAGAAGATGTCCTTGCCGGCATTGGCGGCAATCACCGACATGAGTCCGTGCCAATGTGGCGGTGTGGCGATGTGTACGATATCTACATTCGGGTCGTTGATCAAGTCGCGGAAGTCGTGATAGGTTTTCAGTTCTTCTCCCCACTTCTGCTTGGCGGCAGCCACGGCCGAGTCGAGGTGTTTCTGGTCCACGTCGCAGAGTGCGACGAGGCGGCAGTTCTGGTCGCTGACGAAATGTGAGGCGGAGCGACCTATGCCGCCCACACCAATCAAACCTCGTGTCAACTGGTCGCTGGGAGCAATAAAGTCATTTTTGCCTCCCATCTTGCCCAGCACTTCGCGGGGCATGATGCTAAAGAGGGCGGCACCTGCCGCACCTCTCGTAATAAAGGAACGTCTGTTAAGTTTCATGGTTAATAATAATAAGTAAAATAGTTGTTTTCGCTCCCAAAGTTAGTTTTTTTTCACGACACCGCCAAACATTATGGGAGAAAACTTGCGCAAAGAATAAAATCTATGAAAATTGCGTTATATCTTTCAGGTTTCTTCGCTGTGTTTTCAGCATTTTGTCGTATCTTTGTAGCGAAAAGAGAGTTTTTGTCAGTGATGCAAACGGACTTACCACAGGATTTCGTTCACTTGATGCACGAGCATTATGATGAGGCGACGGCGGATGCGCTCTGCTCTGCTTTGGACTCGACGGAGCCGGAAGTCTCTGTCCGCCTCAATCCGTACAAGCTTTCTGCCGATGCCGTGTTGGCTCATCATCCGGGCCTTGAGCGTGTCCCGTGGTGTCCCGATGCCTTTTATCTTCCCTACCGTCCGCCTTTCACCTTCGACCCCCTGCTCCATGCCGGCGCTTACTATGTGCAGGAGGCCGCATCAATGTATATAGCAAGCCTCCCCCTTCCCCTCCAAAGGAGGGGGGGGCCGCTGCGACCATTCGCCCGTCCTTTGGAGGGGAAGGGGGAGGCTCCTCTTTTGGCCCTCGACCTCTGTGCCGCACCTGGCGGTAAGAGTACGCTGTTGCAAAGTTTCCTGCCCGAAGGCTCGGTTCTCGTCAGCAATGAGCCGATTGCCAAACGTGCTCAGATCCTTGCTGAGAACATGCAGAAATGGATGACAGGTCTGCCGGAAGGGGCGGCAAGGGTGGTTGTGACGCAGAGTTATCCAGACGGATTCGGCTGCCTGACCGGCCGTGTGGATGTCCTTCTGACGGATGTTCCCTGTTCTGGCGAAGGGATGTTCCGCAAGGACGAGACGGCACGGAAGGAATGGAGCTTGGAGAATGTTGCAAAGTGTCAGCAGCGGCAGCGAAGCATCCTCTCGGACATCTGGCATGTCCTCAAGCCCGGTGGCCTGCTCATCTACAGCACTTGCACTTTCAACCGCTACGAGGACGAGGACAATGTGCGCTGGATTTGCGATGAAATGGGTGGAAATTTGCTCATGGAACGCCACTTCCTGCCAGGGCGCGACCGTGGCGAGGGGTTCTACGTGGCGGCCATTCGAGCGAAGAGTGAAGAGCAGAGCGAGAGTAGTAAGGACATAGAGCACGGCAGCTCGGAGTCTTCATTCGTAAACAATCTTCTGACGAAGAGAGCCGGACTGAATGTCCTCTATGACTCGGCTTCCCCTTCCCCCCTCCTTCTCGGGGGAGAGAACAGTGTAGAGCTGACCTACGCCGAAGCCTTGCAGTACCTGCGTCGCGAAGCACTCCGAAGGGAAGCGCCCAGAGGCCCGGTCACACTTCGCTATCGCGGGCTGGTGCTTGGCCCCGGAAAGGGCGTCGGCAACCGCATCAACAATCTCTACCCCGAAGCATGGCGCATCCGCACTACCTACACTACGCCTTTTTCCCTGCTCGGCATAGAGAATTAAACCTATAACATAATTACAACCCTTCTCGTGCGTTTCTGCATGATGCGGCACGGCATGTTCTTTGCTTCTACATGTAAAAGCAATTGCTTGTACATGTAGAAGCAATTGCACGTACATGTACAAGCAATCAACACCCTATGCGATGACAGGTGTAAAAGCGTTGAAAAGTGAATGTGGTAAACGAGGGAAGTCAGGAAATCTGTTCGATGTAGTCGAGCAGTTCTTCTTTTCCTTGCTTTGTCTCGCTGCTTGTGATGAAATAAGGCGGCAGTTCCTCCCATTGTTTCGACAGCTCGCTGAGGTAGCGCCTGACGTTTCCTGCAAGTTTTCCCTTCGCCAGTTTGTCGGCTTTCGTGAAGACGATGCTGAAGGGGATGCCGTTTTCTCCGAGCCATTCGATGAACTCCATGTCGATGCGTTGCGGTTCGTGGCGGACGTCGATGAGAAGGAAAAGGTTCACCATCTGTTCCCTGCGCAGGATGTAGCCGGTTATCATGCGTTGCAACTCCTCTCGCTGCTGCATTCCCCGTTTGGCATAGCCATAGCCGGGCAGGTCAACAAAATAACAAGCCTCCCCCACCCCCTCCAAAGGAGGGGTGATTTGCTGCGACCTTTTTCCCTCTCCTTTGGAGAGGGTTAGGGTGAGGCGGAAGTAATTTATCAGCACCGTCTTGCCAGGCGTGGCAGACGTCTTGGCGAGACCCGCTCTGCCTGTCAGCATGTTGATGAGGCTGGATTTGCCGACATTACTGCGCCCTATGAAGGCGAACTCCGGCAAATCTCCCGCCGGGCACTGCTCCACGCAGGCGCTGCTGATGATGTATTCGGCTGACTTGATGAGCATATCAGAAATTGTATGAGAGTCCCAAGCTAAACCACTCCTTGAACATGAGGTAGGTGCCATCGTGATTCTCTCCGGAGCGGTACTTCTCGTTGCTGTTGTCGAAGCGCGGATAGAGGTAGAGCTTTGTCGTGATGAGCTTGGTGATGTTGAATTCGATGGTGTTTTCCCATTCCCAGATGTTATACTCGAAGTTGCTCATCCAATAGACGCGGCTTGTCCAGGCAATTTGCTTGCAGATTTGCCATCGGGTGTTGAGCGTGATGTTCGGACCGAACGTTGTCTTCTGGTGCTTTCCCTCCTCGATGCCATAGTTTTTGACGAGGTCGTCGTCGTGGACATAAATGACCTTCATGGCAAGCGGAGCCACGTTGAGCGTACCGGTGAACTGCTTCTTCCTGCCCAATGCGATTTCCCACTTCATACCGGGTGCCACGGTGACTTCGAGGGGAGAAAGGAACTTGGATGTGATGTCCTTCGAGTTCTTCTTGTAGTTGGGCGCAAGCTGCGTCTGCAGGATGACTTGCAGGGAGTAGTAGAGGTTCTTCCATGCTTTGTAACCGGCATTGGTGGTGTAGCGTAGCAGATTGCTTGTTGGGCGGAAGACGCGCTTTTCGTCGGTTTCCGACGTTTGGAAGCCCAGTTGTGCGTCCAGGATGTTTTCCCAGCTCACCTTGCGCTGGTCGTTATAGTTGGCACGGAGCGTGAGCGAGGCAAGGCCCGCATAGTTGGTCTCGCCGCCCTTGTACCAGTTGTCCGAGAAGTAGTTCTGTGAGAACTGCAACGAGGCGCTACCCGAGAATTTCCAGAAGTTAGGGCGTCGGGTGACGACTTCCACCGGTCCGTCCATCGTTGGCGTCAGTATGGCGTCGGCAACCTTGTCGGAAAGTTTGTCGGAGGGCTGTACCATTTCGCCCACGTCGGTGGGGATGACAGTCAGTCCCTTGATGTCATCTTCCGTCTGCGTCACGAACTGTGGCACGTTGACGTAAAGGGCGGAAAGAGTCCTTTTCGTGAAATAGAGCCGCTGCAACTGCGGGTCAGTGCCGGAAGAGTCTGCCTCGCTCATCATTTGATGCAGCGGAGAAGTGTAGAACGTGAGGGGAGAAAGCAACTGGTAATAGTAGGCATTCGAAGAGAAGGATGAAGGAACGGGGACGGTACTTAATGAGTCGCGTTCCAGGGCCAGCGAGTCAATAGCTTGCATATAGCGGTTCAGCACTTGAGCCGTACCCGCCTGCTCCTTTTTGTTCTTCGATGCAGGCGAAACTCTTGTTCCTGACTTAATGGCGCAGTTGGCATCAAAAGCCATCAAGCAGGTGAGGAAAAGTAATGTCAGACGCTTCATTTATCATAAATTTGTGCAAAGATAGGACTTTTCGAGACAAAAACACAGAGATAACAGAGTTTTTTTCGTAACTTTGCACCTTGTTTAAGGTAAAAGGTGCTAAAAGTTCCTTTCAAGACAAGTTATAACATCGCAAAACATATTATTTACTCTATGGATAAAAACACAGTCACAGGATTCATTCTTATTGCCCTTGTCGTCATCGGCTTCAGTTGGTACAGCCAGCCCAGCAAGGAAGAACTTGCTGCAATGGCAGAAAGAGACAGCATCGCTGCCGTAGAAAAGGAAAGGACCCTCTCTAACTCTCCCTTAAAGGGAGAGGACTCAAAGCAGGAAGTCTCCCCTTTAAGGGGAGATTTAGAGGGGTCTCCCGACAGCTCCTCCCTCTTCTTTGCCGAACGTAATGGCGAATGTAACGGCGAAGGGCAGCGCATCGTCCTCCAGAACGGAAAGGTCAAAGTGGCCCTCAACAGCAAGGGTGCCGTCGTGGAAGACGCTGAAATCATCGGCTACAAGAGCCGTCGCAGAGAAGGCGATGTCGTGATTCTCGGCAAGGAAGACGCTTCGATGAAGCTCACCCTGCCCCTCAAGCAGGAGAATCTCTGCCTCGCAGACCTCACGTTCAACGTCACCGAGCAGACCGACTCCAGCGTCACCTTCGCCGTAGAGCAGGAAGGCAAGCAGCTGCAGGTGCGATACTCGCTTCGTCCCGATGCCTATATGCTCGACATGGACATCACGGCCAAGGGCTTGGAAGGCATGACGATGCCTGGACAGTCCGCCTTGCTTCTCGACTGGAAGGCCACCGTCCTGCAGCAGGAGAAGGGTGCCGACTTCGAGAACCGCTACAGCTCGCTCACCTACAAGCGTCAGGACAAGAGCGTGAAGCACCTCAGCGAGACGAGCAACGAAACCAAGGACATCGAGGAACCTCTCGAGTGGATTGCCTTCAAGA
>CAMKTM010000097.1 GCA_946415695.1 uncultured Prevotellaceae bacterium
TGCAAAACTATTCGAAAAGGAATTTTGGGAGGCGCAATGACGAAGTCAGGAAAAAGCCTGGAAGGCTTCACTTGTTATAACCCGAAGCTTCGCCTCACAGCTCCAGGGGAAGGCTCTCGTTGCCGTAGCGGTCGAGGGCGGTGACGGCGAGGTGATAGCCACGGTAGTAGGCGCCAAGGAGACTATAGGTGTAGTTTGGTTCGTTTGTCACCTTGACGATGTTCTTCGGATTGTTCGTGTCGATGGGTAGTTCGGAACTGGCGTAGATGACGTATCGGCAATTCTCCACGGCTGTCCATTCGAGCCGTTCTCCTGTGCCGCCTACGCGTTCTCGGGAAACAAGGCGAGGCGTTTCGGGCGTTTCATTGCTTTGCCATGTCATGGGCGGCAGCAGGGCAGGATAAGGATAGTAGTCCGTCTGGAGATAATCGTAGATGCCCTTCGTGTTGTCCGTCAAGAACTGGCTGCGGAAGTAGGCTTGTCCGCCCAGTCCCATCTGCCGTAAATAGCAAAGCTCGCGCTGAATGATTCCCCAATCCCAGTCCTTTTCTTTGGGCGAAAGGAAATAGATGCCGAGGCCTGGGACAACGGTCCGTCCGCAGTCGTGCTCTTTCCAATCGACGGCAAAGGGGTAGAAATGGTCGCCCTGGAAGTACATCATGGGCAGAAGCATGTCCATGATGCCTTCATGCAACCAGCCCTGTGCGTCCTGATAGACCGTGCCAAGTGCCGACCATCCTCGTGCAGAATAACGGCTCAAATCATCATATTTCCCTACAGGCGAACAGCTTACACGAATCCAGGGTTTCAAAGCTTTAACACATTCGTAGGCATCTCTGACCATTCTCGTAATGTTGTCTTGCCGCCAAGAGCGCTTGCTTTGGCCCTTGCCATACTTCCGATATGAGGCAGCATCGGGGAAGTTCTCGGGGTTTTCGGGGTAGCGAATGTAGTCGAAGTGGATGCCGTCAACGTCGTAGAGGCTCACAATCTCGCGGCAGATGGCGGTGAGATAGTCGGAAGAAGCCGGCAGACCCGGATCAAGGTAATACTGTTCGCCATGTTTCTTCAGCAGTTCGGGATGCGTCCGAAGCAGGCTCCTCTTGCCCATCTTCTTGGCATTGACAATCTTAAAGGCAGGAACAGTGACCAGCCACGCATGGAGTTCCATGCCTCGCCGGTGCGTCTCCTCTATGGCAAAAGCCAATGGGTCGTAGCCCGGGTCGCGGTCGAACTGGCCAGTCAGGCAGACATCCCAAGGCTCAATGTCGCTCGGATAAATGACAGAACCGCGGATGCGCGTCTGCAAAACGACCGTGTTGATGCGGCAAGCCTGCAGCTGGTCGAGTATCTGGCAAAGTTCGTCTTTCTGCTGCTGCCGGTCTTCGTCGCTTGTGATTTTTGTCTTAGGCCAATCCAAGCCACCAATCGTGGTCAGCCAGACAGCGCGAACTTCATGCTTGGGAGCCGGAGGAGCTGAAAAAAACAAATCATAGTTTTGTTCGGGCGAATGCTGTTGCTTAACGACAGGATGAGGTCTTGCTGCAAGCCCCCAAGATGGTACTTGGGCCATCGTTTCAACACTAAAAAGGGCGACAACAAGGCATATAAATATATATAATGTATGTTTCATGCCACAAAGATACAAAGAAATTGAAAATTGAAAGTTCAAAATTGAAAGTTTTTTTGTATCTTTGCGCCGTAAATAAATAGTAAATAGTAAATAGTAAAAAGTAAATTAAAAAAATGTTTACATTTTGCATTGCTTTAGCTTGCTTAGTGCTTGGATATTTTGCTTATGGCACGTTCGTAGAGAAAACATTCGGAGTTGACCCGGATCGCAAGACGCCTTGCTACACGAAGCAGGACGGAGCGGACTACATCCCGATGCCCACATGGAAGGTCTATACGGTTCAGTTTCTCAACATTGCCGGCACAGGCCCAATCTTCGGTGCAATGATGGGCGTGCTCTACGGTCCGGCAGCCTTCCTCTGGATTGTCTTCGGGTGTATCCTCGGCGGAGCCATGCACGACTATATGGCAGGCATGATAAGCATCAGACGCGACGGAATGGGGCTTCCGGAAATCATTGGCGACGAGTTAGGCAGCGTCTGCCGCCTGATAATGCGAGTCGTAACGCTCGTCCTGATGATTTGTGTGGGAGCCAGCTTCGTTCTGATTCCTGCCGGATTGATGGATCAACTGACTTTGAGGCTTTTCGACGTTGCCGACACGAACCTGATTTGGACAGTCCTGATCCTCGTCTTCTACCTCGCCGTCACAGTCTTTTCCATTAACAAAGTCATCGGAACCATCTATCCCATCTTCGGCGCAGCACTCCTCATTATGGCCGTGCTAATTGGCTTCGGCATCTTCACCCACGAAGGCAACATCCCCGGCTTATCCGAATCCTTCACAGACCATTATCCCGTTCCCTACACACCTCTGTTCCCAGGACTTTTCATCACCATAGCCTGCGGTGCAGTGAGCGGTTTCCACGCCACGCAAAGCCCCATGATGGCGCGCTGCATCAAGAACGAGAAGTACGGCTTGCGCTGCTTCTACGGGGCAATGGTGACGGAAGGCGTGGTTGCCCTCATCTGGGCTGCTGCCGCGATGAAGTTCGTCGATATGATGGACATTGCGGGAGCAACACCTTACGAAAAGCTCTACAACGCCATGACTGCCTGCGGAACGGTCAAGATGAATCCCGGCCTCTTGGTTGAGCGGATGTGCAGCGACTGGCTGGGCAATGCGGGACTTGTCCTTGCCGTACTTGGTATTGTGGCAGCCCCGATGAGCACGGGCGGCAGCGCTTTCCGTGCAGCCCGAATGATAATTGCCGACTTCAGCCACTACGACCAGAAACCGCTCGCAAAGCGTCTCATCCTCACGGCCCCCTTGTTTGCCGTTGCAATCGCCATGTTGAACGTCAGCAGCTTCAAAGTGCTTTGGCTTTATGTCTCCTGGTTCAACCAAGTTTTGGCGACCTTCACGTTCTTCACCATCGCACATTTCCTGAAGCACAGAACCGACGAAAAAGGCATCTTCCCGAACTGGTCGTGGCTCATTGCCTACTTCCCTGCCGTGTTCATGTGTGCCGTTAGTGCCTGCTTCATCCTCATTGACAAAGAGAATGGCTTCGGCCTCGACACCACTTTAGGTTATACCGTTGGCGGCATCATTACCGCCATCGTCGCCATCGGCTTTGTGTACAAAAACCTCAATCGCAGGAATTCACGATAACTAATAAACCGTAAAACGTAAATCGTAAATAAATCTAAATTCCCATGTTAACATTTTCTGTTTCTCTTGTTTGTCTGCTCTTAGGTTACTTGCTCTACGGAAGTGTCGTTGAGCGTATCATCAAACCCAACAAAGATGCAAAGATGCCTTGCTACACGAAGCAAGACGACGTAGATTATATACCTTTGCCTGCTTGGCGCGTCTTCCTGATTCAATTTCTCAACATTGCCGGCACTGGCCCCATCTTCGGCGCCATCATGGGCATACTTTATGGCCCGGCGGCATATCTGTGGATAGTGTTTGGCTGCATCTTTGCCGGAGCCGTTCACGACTATCTTTGCGGCATGATTTGCATTCGGCAGGGAGGTATCTCGTTGCCCGAGATTATCGGAAACAATTTGGGACCGACGATGAGGCTGGTGATGCGCATCGGCTCGCTTGTCCTCTTGGTGCTTGTCGGTGCTGTCTTCGTGACGACACCCGCTTCTCTCCTCGACAAAATGACCCCCGACAATGGCTGGCTCTTCTCGAATGGTTTCTGGCTGACCATCATCTTCCTTTATTTCATCTTTGCCACCTTGTTGCCCATCGACAAGCTTATCGGCAGAATATACCCTTTGTTCGGATTCGCTCTCTTGGCGATGGCAGTGGGTATCTGTTGGGGTATCTACACACAAGAAGGTTGGATGCCGGAGATTACGGACGAACCTTTCGTCAGCCATAACCCGAAAGGCCTGCCCCTCTTCCCCTTTCTTTGCATCACCATAGCCTGCGGAGCCATTAGCGGCTTCCACGGAACCCAAAGCCCGCTTATGGCAAGATGCCTGACCAACGAACGCCTCGGCCGTCCCGTCTTCTACGGAGCCATGATAACGGAGGGCGTTGTGGCACTCATCTGGGCAGCCGCCTCCGTGAAGTTCGCCAGCACACTTCCTGGCGAGGCAGGTGCAACAGCTTACGAGAAGCTTGCCGCCTTAGGCAATCCAGCCATCGTGGTGAAAGAAATAAGCATCGGCTGGATGGGGACTGCTGGAGCAATCCTTGCCATTCTCGGCGTGGTTGCCGCTCCCATTACAAGCGGCGACACGGCTTTCCGCAGCGCACGTCTCATTGCTGCCGACTTTCTTGGTTTCAGTCAGAAGAGCATCAAGAACCGGCTTTTGCTCTGCCTGCCTTTCTTTGCCATCACAACAGGTTTGTTCTTCATCGACTTTAGTGTACTTTGGCGCTACTTCGCCTGGACTAATCAGACGCTTGCCTGCTTCATGCTCTGGGCAGCGGCAGTATGGCTGACAAGGAAGGGATACAATTGTCTCATTGCTTTCATCCCGGCACTCTTTATGACTGTGGTCTGCACCAGCTACATCATCACAAGTCCCGAAGGCTTCCGTCTGCCGCTTTCCGTAGGCATCGGAGCTGGTGTTACCTTGATGGCGGTACAGGCATTCCACTTCTGCAAATACATTTATAAACAACCTAAACAATAACAAGCATTATGAAAAAGTTATTCTTCGCACTGCTTCTTTCAGCAGTTACGCTCAGCGCTTCGGCACAGTTTGAAAAGGGTACAAAGTACGTCGGTGCTTCGCTCAGCGGCTTTGGCATCAGTTACAGCAAGGTTCCTGGTTTCTGCATCGACTTGAAGGCTCTCGGTGGCTACTTCATTGCCGACGGCTGGATGCTGCTCGGTCAGATTGGCTACGAACACCAGCCTCATAGCAACATCTTCGATATGGGTGTCGGCGGACGTTACTACATGAAGAAGAACGGCTTGTTCTTCGGCGGCAGCTTCAAGTACAAGCATGTCGGCCCGGACTACAAGAGCGACAACGTCTATTTAGCCCCCGAAGTGGGTTATTGCTACTATCTGAACGACCACGTCAGCTTGGAAGCCGCAGTCTATTCCGACTTATGCCTTAACCACTTCAAGGACTTCACGAAGGTAGGCCTTAAAATAGGCTTCGGCTATTACTTCTAACGTCCTGTGTATTTCTGATAGAACAAGAAGGGAGGGTGCTATGAATACCCTCCCTTTTTTGTATATGGACATGAAGTGCCTAAGCGTGTAACGATTGTCGCCTTATGATTCTTATCTCATTACTGCAATAAGTGAGCTTATTGATGAGCGTTCCTTCCGAAAGTGTTGGGGCTGATACGCCCTTGCCAAGCCTGACGGGAGCCGTCTCTATTCGAGCTTCGTCCCAAAAGCCGGCATCGATGAAGCTTTGCAAAAGCTTTGCTCCGCCTTCCACGAGGAGGCTTTGAATACCACGACTATAGAGGTCTCGGAGTATTTCTTCAATACTTTCATGGGTATAGACAACGGTTGGCGTGCTGCCGTCTTTCAGGTGTAGGGTAGAAGGGAGAATGTCGTGGCGGTCGATGGTCAGTCGCAAGGGATTGGGACCAGGCCAGTATCTTGTCGTTAGGGTAGGGTTGTCCACGAGGGCAGTTCTTGTCCCGACAAGGATAGCCTGGCTTCGTGCCCTAAGCCGATGCACAAGCGTTTGGGTCAAGGCGTTGGAGAAGAAGACAGCACCCTCCCCGCTCACCCCTTGGGGTGGTGCCACAATGCCGCCGCCGTCTCTGCCGCCTCGGAAGCATTCCCCTGAAGGGGGAGCGGGGAGGGGGCTTATATAGCCATCTTCGCTTTGTGCCCACTTGAGCAGAATCCAAGGTCTGTGTTCCTGATGGAAAGTGAAGAAACGACGGTTCAGTTCGCGGCATTCCTGTTCAAGCACTCCAACGGTCACATCGCATCCTGCGTCACGCAGCTTCTTGATGCCCAGTCCATTGACCTTTGCAAAAGGGTCGGCACATCCGATGACGACGCGCGGAATGCGGCTCCGTATGATGAGGTCGGCACAGGGAGGCGTCTTGCCAAAATGTGCGCAAGGCTCCAAGCTGACATAGATGGTGCTGCGGCTCAGCAGATGTTTTTCTCTGACGCTGTTGATGGCATTCACCTCGGCATGAGGACCACCGCAACGCCGATGAAACCCCTCGCCAATGATTCGCCCGTCGCACACAATCACAGCTCCTACCATAGGATTCGGTGCAGCTCCAGCCTCTCCGCATTGCGCCAATTGCAGGCATCGCCGCATGAACTCTATGTCAATACTCATAAGATTTTTCACTTTTCACTTTTCACTTTTCACTTTTATTTATATCTTTGCAGCATGAATGCATTGCAGAAGTTACAGCAGAGATACTGTTCGGGAGAGGGTAGGGCGCTCTATGAACTCATCCTCGGTAAGCGTTTTGGCCTCTCGCGCACAGACATTCTCCTCGGCAAAGATACGACTTTATCGGCAGAAGAGCAAGCAGAGTTGCAAATTATTATTGATAGAGTAGCCAAAGACGAGCCTGTGCAGTACGTTTTGGGCAGTGCCGACTTCTGCGGACGTGAGTTTCTCGTTGGTCCGGGCGTACTTATCCCCAGGCCTGAGACGCAGGAGCTTGTCCGTCTCGTAGAGCAGCATCTTGCCCTCGGCAGCACGGTCCTCGATATAGGGACAGGCAGTGGCTGCATCGCCATTACGTTAGCTTTGGCAGGCTACGAAGTGACGGCTCTTGATGTCTCGGACGTGGCTCTCTCGTTTGCCCGAAGGAATGCCGAGCGACTTGGCGCAAAGCTGGAGTTCGTGAAGGGAGATATATTAAAAGAGAAAAGTGAAAAGTTAAAAGTGAAAAATAATAGTAACCTGCCAAAGGAGACAGAGAACGAAAGTAACTCTGATTATTCACTTTTCACTTTTCACTTTTCACTCGATGCTATCGTCTGCAACCCTCCATATATCTGCGAAAATGAAGCAACGGAGATGGACGACAATGTCCTTCTGCATGAGCCGCACCTTGCTCTCTTCGTGCCCGACAATGACCCTTTGCTCTTCTATCGGGCGATTGCCGACTATGGCCTTCTGCACCTGACAGGCGGCGGAATGCTCTTCTTCGAGGCGAACAGAGCTTACTGCACTCAAGTGGCAGAACTCCTTTCTCAGAAAGGCTATAAGAACATTACAATACTGAAAGACCAGTATGACAACGACAGATTCGTATATGGCTCGCGCAGCACGGCTCTGTAGCAGCAGCGAACATTGCAGTTCCCAGATACAAGAGAAGCTTAGGTCGTGGGGAGCAACCGAAGAAGAAGCAGACGGCATCATCGGCTATCTCGTCAAGGAGAGATACATTGACCATCGCCGCTTCTCCCGCGCCTATTGTCACGACAAGTTTCTCTACAGCCATTGGGGTAGGGTGAAGATAAGGCAGATGCTCCGCCACCTGCGCCTAAGCGACGAGGAAATAGCGGAAGGGATGTCGGCAATCCCCGAAGAAGATTATCTTCAGGCACTTGCCGATACCCTTCGCGCCAAAGACCGCACTTTGCGCGACACCGACCCTTACCAGCGCAAAGGCAAACTCGTCCGTCACCTCATTTCGCGCGGCTTCGAAATGGACATCATCCTCAATGCACTTGAGGATTATCTGGAATAATTGAGCCTCGGAGGGTATTTCCGACCACAGATTAGGCAGATTTATCAGATAAATGCCATCATGTGAAGCATGGGGAGGGTCTGAAATAATTGTCCTATCCGGCGGCTACGACTTCAATTTCCACCAATGCTCCCTTCGGCAAGGTCTTTACTGCGACGGCTGAACGGGCGGGGTATGGTTCGGAGAAGAATTCTGCATAGATGGCATTCATGTCGACAAAGTCGTTCATGTCGGCCATAAATACAGTGGTCTTCACCACATCAGCCATCGTCAGACCAGCTTCCTCAAGTATTGCTTTCACGTTGAGCAGCGACTGGCGTGTTTGTTCCTTGATACCGCCATTCACGAATTGTCCCGTTGCCGGGTCAATAGGAATCTGTCCGGAGGTATAAATGAGATTGCCTACTCGTATGGCCTGACTGTATGGCCCAATGGCGGCAGGTGCTTTTTGTGTGTTTATAACTTTCATCTGTATATTAAAGTTCTACGAAATAAATAATGTCATTTGGGGGTAAATCGAAGTTCCTGTCATGAATTTGAGGACTCGGAAAATATACTCGTCATACGGGTCGATTTCAATAAGAGCGTGGGCTTATTTCAATAAAGGCGTGCTCTTATTGAGATAAAGGCGTGCCTCGTTGGCAAACAAGGCGTGCTTCGTTGGCAAACATGGCGTGCTTCGTTGGCAAACATGGCGTGCCTCGTTGGCAAACATGGCGTGCTTCGTTGACAAACATGGCGTGCTTCGTTGGCAAACATGGCGTGCCTCGTTGGCAAACAAAGCGTGCTTCGTTGGCAAACATGGCGTGCTTCGTTTGGAGTCGAACCGCAGACTATGGTCGTTCAGAACAAACAAAAAAACCTTCTTCCCTTTGGTCAGGCACGAAATGGTGCCTGCCAAGCGGAAAAAGGTCTTTGATTTGTGTGTTTCAGCTTTACCTGTTTACTTCTTGTTCAGATAGAGGTCAGCCTGTACAGCGCAAGCCACGGTGCAACCTACCATCGGGTTGTTGCCGATGCCCAGGAAGCCCA